>JAJBTL010000057.1:0-1273 GCA_020860865.1 Planctomycetota bacterium
TGGTGGAATAGGGCAAAAAATTAGTATAACCGGATGGCGGTCATCAGGTTTCCTGATGGCCCTCGAGCTGGAGTTTCTGCTTGGCCAATTTGGCGGACTGCTGCCTGGGCCATTTGTGCGTGACATGACGGAGGAGATCGGCGCCGAAGCGACGTTCCTCGTTGAGGCGTTCGGAAAAGTGAAAACCGAGGTACAAGAACTCCTCGTCGGTGAGAATTTTCTCGGCCAGGAGGCGGCTTTTGAACTCCCGGGGATTTTCTGACAAAAGTCGGGCCGCATGCTCGAGGGCCGGGTCGGAGGCGCGGCTGCCACGGGACCGGGACTTTTCCGACGTCTTCAGGGTGGCGAGCATGAGCTTGTAGCGGAGGTCCGACGTTAGTAGTCCGCCCTTGTCCAGAAGGCCAAGGTTGAGGGCGGCGGTGGCGTAGTCCGATCCGGCAAAGGCCTTGTCGGCGATTTTGAGGATTTCGGACTGGAGGATTTCCGGCTTTAACTGTTTCAAGGCTTCCCAATTAAGTTCGAAGCGCTTGTCGTGACTGCCAATCATCTCGAGCATCTTTTTGATGCGGTTCCGCGCCCGCTCCGGCGTGATCCGGTTCCGGTGGTGGGACAGGATGCGGACCATATCCTGGGTCCGGAGGGTCTGCGGCGCTTCGTCAATCGCTTTCAAAATGATATTGACCGTGGACGGCATCCGGGACAGCGCGTCCAGGGCCGCTTCCTTCAGATCCTGGTCGCTGGCCGGGAGGAAACCCATAATGAGCTGGGCGTTCGTCGCCGAATCGAGATGGGACAACTTTTCCATGGCGAACACCCGGACGCCGACGTGGCGGTTTTCCAGAAGTTCACGGAGAATGTCCTGATCGTCCTTGGACGGCGGCAGGAGCGACAACACCGCCACCGCCGGTTTGACGAGGCCGTCGTAGTCGGGGTCGTCAAGGAGGGGGTAGAGGGTGGATGTCACGTCCTTGTGCTGTCCGCTCCCGAGGGGGAGGGACGCGAGGCTGATAAGGGCGTAGCGGCGGACCTGCGGGGCGCCACCCGGAACGATAAACGACAGGAGGGCCGGTTTCGCCTTGATGTCGGCGAGGATACCCATGGCGATGATGACCGCGGACACGGCTATGTCGTTTTGCTTGATGCGTTTATCCTTAAGCGCGTTCGAAAGCTGGCTGAACAGGTCGCCGCTCTCGGCCGGGGTGTATTTGCCTATTTCTTCCCGGAGGGAGCGGATGGCCTCGCGCATAAGCTGGAGGTCGGGGTGGGCCAGGCA
>JAJBTL010000057.1:1283-7244 GCA_020860865.1 Planctomycetota bacterium
GAACGAATGGGCCAGGTGGGTGCGGATACGCGGGAGGATGCGGACTATCCGCCGCTGGGTCTCCGGCGGCACCTTGTCAAACTGCTGCTTGAGGGACGGAACCGCCTTGGCGCCGATTTTGGCAATGGCGTCGATGACGCGTTCCTGGTGATCGTCGGTTTTATCGAGGACGCGGACGAGCTGTTTCAGGATTTGCTCATGCGGCGACGCTTCGATACTGGGGAGGGCGGCCGCGAAGACATCCGGGTTGTCCGTCTCGATCATAAGGTCGGCCAAGGCCTTGTGGATGGCAGGTTCGCGTGAATTAATCGCACCCAACACCTTGATGGCCGCGAGACGAAGGCTGTCGTCCGGGCTGTATATGAGTTGTTGAATGGATTTAAGTGTCGCATTCACTGAAAGCCGCCGCCTCGCTTTTAAAAACGTCTCCAGCCGAACTGCCATGCGGCGGGAAAACTAACCCTCATGCCAATGTAAAGAACAGTGCCGTAAATCCCCGTTTATTCAGGCTTTTTTTCACAATACGGCGAAAGTCTCCGGGGGAGGCCTCGGGTCTCCTCCGTCCTCTCCATAACTGTCAGAGAGCCAAGAGTATATCGCAAGAGCCGCTTTTGTCAATTCGTAAAAAAAATTACTTGACAACCTTTCAATGCGAGTTGACTGCTTTTGATACTGTGAAAAGTGTACATAAAACGCCTGTGAATCCACTTCTTTGTCAGAATGACATGGTTTTGCTGGTCGGTCCATGGTCAAATTCACCGAATGCGTTAATTATAGCGTCCGACCTCGTCCGGCCGTTCCGCGCCACGTATCCCTGTATTTGATGGAACGACTTGTGGTTACGTCGATTTGCATCGCGTTTCCAAAGGTAAATTTTACTAATTGGCAAGGCGGTTGCTGTTAATTATGGCTAGGTCATTTTATAACTTAGTCTCTCACTGGAGGATACAATTTATGCGCGTTGACCGCTTCACTATCAAAACCCAGGAAGCGCTGGAGAAGGCGGCCAAAATCGCCACCCAGCGCGGTAACCAGGAAATATTTCCTGAACATTTGTTAGTCGCCATGCTTGAGCAGGAGGAGGGGATCACCCCTTCGATCCTGAAGAAGATCGGTTCGGACCCGGCCTGGCTCATGGAAAAGGCCGAGGCCATTCTCGATGCCAAACCGCAGGTGTCTGGCGTCGATTCGGGTAGTATGATGTCGCGTGACCTCAAGACCATCCTCGACGCCGCCTGGTCAGAGGCCGAACGGCTCCACGACGAATACCTGTCCACGGAGCACCTCCTCCTCGCCATGGCGGACAAGGCGACGGGGCAGCTCGGCTCGGCATTGTCCACGGCCGGGGTTACCCATCAGGCTGTCCTGAAAGCTCTCGAGGACGTTCGCGGCAACCATCGGGTCACAGACCAGAATCCGGAGGAGAAGTATCAATCGCTCCAACGGTTCACCCGGGATTTAACCGAAGCCGCCCGCATGGGCAAGCTCGATCCGGTCATCGGCCGGGACGACGAGATTCGCCGCGTCATGCAGGTTCTGTCCCGGCGGACCAAGAATAATCCGGTCCTTATCGGCGAACCCGGCACCGGCAAGACCGCCGTCGTGGAAGGTTTGGCCCGGCGCATCATTGCCGGCGACGTGCCGGAAAGCCTCAAAAACCGCCGACTCCTCGCCCTTGACATCGGGTCCCTCATTGCCGGGGCAAAGTACCGGGGCGAGTTCGCGGCTCGGCCGACGGCGGGCCTGCAGGACATCACCGCGTCGGCTGGTGAAAATATCCTGTTTATCGATGACCACCACACCATTGTCGGCGCCGGAGCGGCGGAAGGCGCTGCCGACGCCGCCAATATGCTGAAACCGGCACTGGCCCGGGGAGAACTCCGCTGCGTCGGCGCCACGACGCTGGACGAGTACCGGAAACATATCGAAAAGGATGCCGCGTTGGCCCGGCGTTTCCAGCCGGTCTATGTCGGTGAACCGTCTGTCGAGTCGACAGTCGCCATTCTTCGCGGTTTGAAAGAACGGTACGAAGTGCACCACGGCGTCCGGATTCAGGATTCGGCCTTGGTGGCGGCGGCGGAGTTGTCGCACCGGTATATCGCCGACCGCTTCCTGCCGGACAAGGCCATCGACCTGGTGGACGAGGCCTGTTCCAGCCTTCGCATTGAAATAGACTCGATGCCGGAAGAACTCGACAACCTGACCCGACTCCGGAACCGTATCGAAATCGAAATCAAGGCGCTCGAGAAAGACACCGACGCGCCGGCGGAGGAACGGCGGGAGCTTCTCAAAAAGCAGCTGGCCGACCTTGACGAGGATCTTCAGGCGCGGACGGCTGAGTGGCAGTCCGAGAAGGACTCCATCGCCAGCATCCGGAAATTGAAGGAAGAAATCGAACAGGCGAAGCTGGACGCGGAACGGTCTGAACGGCAGGGCCAACTTGATGCCGTCGCCGAACTCCGGTATGGCCGCATCCCGCAGATGACGGAACAACTGGAGAAGGAAAACGCCAAACTCCAGGAACTACAGAAGGACGGCGCCCTCCTGAAGGAAGAGGTGACACCGGAAGACATCGCCGAAGTGGTGTCCCGCTGGACCGGCATTCCGGTATCCCGGATGCTCGAAAGCGAGATGCGGAAGCTTCTCGACATGGAATCCCGGATGCAGCTCCGCGTCGTCGGGCAGGACCAGGCCCTCACCGCCGTCGCGAACGCCGTCCGTCGGAGTCGGGCCGGACTACAACGCGCCAACCGGCCGATCGGGTCGTTTATTTTTCTTGGTCCGACCGGCGTCGGCAAGACCGAGGTCGCCCGTTCCCTCGCCGAGTTCCTCTTCGACGACGAGCACAACATGGTCAGAATCGACATGTCCGAGTTTATGGAGAAGCATTCCGTCGCCCGCCTCATCGGCGCGCCTCCCGGGTATGTCGGGTATGAGGAAGGCGGCTATCTGACGGAAGCGGTGCGGCGGCGTCCGTACAGCGTGGTGCTCTTCGACGAAATCGAAAAAGCCCACTCCGACGTCTTCAACATCCTACTCCAGGTGCTTGACGAAGGCCGGCTCACCGACGGGCAGGGACGGACGGTGGACTTTACGAACACTATCATCATCCTGACGTCGAACCTTGGGTCGCGGGAGATTTCCGCCGCCAAGGACATCGAAGCGCCGACGTTCAAGAACCGGGTCCAGGCGATTCTTCGGGAGCATTTCCGCCCGGAATTCCTCAACCGTCTGGACGACGTCATCGTCTTCCACCGCCTCGGCGAAGACCAGATACGGGCGGTCCTCGATATCCAGCTTCGCGGTCTCCGGAAGCTTCTCGAGCAACGGAAGCTGAAGTTGGAAGTCAGTCCGGAAGCGGCGGATCTCCTGGCGAAGGAAGGGTATGACCCCGATTTCGGCGCCCGGCCGCTGGCCCGGGTTTTACAGAACCGGTTGCAAAATCCCATTGCCGAGAAGATTCTCGAAGGCGTGTACCAGGACGGATCGGTGATTCATGTTGAAGCTCTCAACGGGGAAATCGTGTTACTGTAGGGAAAGAGGTGTTAGGTAGAGCGTTTCTATAATAGAAAAAGTTAGTCACATAAAAAACGGCTTCCTCCATAACTGGGGAAGCCGTTTTTTGTGATGTATTGCTGTAAAATTTTCTACAGAATTTCGGCAATCTGTACCGCGTTCAACGCCGCGCCTTTGAGAATCTGGTCGCCGGCCACCCAGAGCATAAGGCCGCGGCCGGGCAGGCTCAGGTCTTCACGGATGCGGCCGACAAAGACATTGTCCTGGCCGGTGGCGTCGAACGGCTGCGGGCTGCGGTTTTTCGCGCGGTCGTCCAGCACGGTGACGCCGGGGGCTTTTTCAAGAATGGCCCGGGCTTCTTCCGGGGTCATCGGGTTCGTGAACTCGAGGGTTATCGCCTCGCAGTGGGCGCGGAGCACCGGAATCCGGACGCAGGTCGCAGCCACCGCCATGTCCGGTACGCCGAAGATTTTCCGCGTTTCATTGGTCATCTTCAATTCTTCCGTGTTATAGCCTTTTTCCCCCAATGACGAATTGTGGGAGAAGGCGTTCATGAACAACTGGTACGGGAAGACCGTCGGGGTAAAGTCTTCGCCCTTGGCCCAGGCCCGGGCGTTGGCTTCCAGTTCCTCCATGGCCGGGCGGCCGGCGCCGCTGGCGGCCTGGTAGGTGGAGACGATGATGCGCTTGACCGGGTTGACCCGATGCAGGGGGAAGACCGGCACGTTCATGATGATGGTCGAACAGTTCGGGTTGGCGATAATGCCCTTCGGCCGATTCTTCGCCGCTTCCGGGTTGATTTCCGGCACGACGAGGGGGCATTCCGGGTCCATCCGGTAGGCGCTCGAATTGTCGACAACCACCGCGCCGGCCTTGACCGCCGCCGGGCTGAACTCCTTCGACTGATCCGCCTCCACCGCCATCAAGGCAATGTCCACGCCGTCGAACGATTTCGTAGTGGCTTCCTCAATAGTCACGGTACGCCCTTTGAAGGTCACGGTTTTACCGGCCGACCGGGCCGACGCCAGGACTTTTAGATCTCCCACCGGGAAATTGCGCTTTTCGAGACAATTGAGCATTTCCTGACCGACAACGCCGGTCACGCCCACCACTGCCACATTCTTCGACACGACAGAACCTTTCATCACTCGGGGACGAATGCCGTCCCCCTATACATAATAAACGCGCCACAACGGCGCGTCCGATTCGCTACTACCACTATATCCCATGCCGACGGCATGAACAATCTAAATTTTAGAGGAATACCGGCGTCCTCCCCCGGACGCGGTGCCGCTGTTCAGTCGGGGTGTAGTGAGGACATGGGAGAGCGGGTGCCATCGCCGCGTACCGTCCTGGACGGATTTATCCGTTTTGACTCAAGCCGCCGGGCGCGGAGGGCCGATAACAGAAAGGTATGCCACACCCGGTGCCACGCGGACTGGCGTGGACCGGACCGTTACCGCCCGCAGGGAGAATCGATGATCAAGGATCTCATCCGCCGTCACAAACAGAAAAAGCAGGAAATCCATAACTCCATCACCCGCCACCTGCAGAACCATGTCGAGGCCCGGGGAGTTGTCCCGGTGGACAACGACCTGGCGGACGCTGTCGGGGCCGGACGGAAAATCCTCTTTCGCGCCGCCTACGAACTGGCTATCCGCGAGCGCCTCGCCATCGTCGCCGACACGGAAGGGCAGATCCTCCTCATGACAAATTCCCGTTACCGGGACCGGCTCTTTACCCGGTCCGGCCTTACCCGGCCGGAGACGCCCCTGGAACAAGCCGAACCGCAGTTCGCCGTTGCCGAGGCCGCCTCCGAAGAATCCTTCGATACCCTGGTCCAGGACGACGTCCTCGCCGTCACCGAAGACACCGTCCCCATCGATACCGTCGGCGTGGAAATGATCGAAGCGCTGGCGGACGACGACGCCCTTTCGTCCGCCGCCACCGAGACCCTTGTCCGTCGTGCCTCCGGCGAGGCGTCCGGGAGCGGTACCGGAAACGCCGCCGCCGGGGCTGATGCCGAGACCGATCTGGACTGGTTCGCCATCGAGGTCAAAGACGCGCTGTCGTGGCAGGAAGTTCTCGCCGACTACCGGCAGAGCCTGCCGGAACGGAACCGCGAACCGTGGCCGGCGAAAAAGGACGCCGGAGTGGATTTGGGCTTTTTTGTGGAAAAATGAAAAATCCCTTAAACCGGGCGGCAACTTTGACCGATAGTATAAATAAGAGAGAATGAACCGGTTTACAACGAGTCGCGACGGTTTCGGGATGAACGATTGACCAGAGCGGACGGTGTCACCTTACACAGGATTTATGATGCTATAACACCATAAAAATTAAACACTTATAAAGGGAATAGGCCTCTCGGGCCATTCTCCGATTTTCCTCCTCCCACGCCCGTGCCCAGGAACTGTGTCGTTGGTGGGGGTAATTTTTTGGCCT
>JAJBTL010000189.1 GCA_020860865.1 Planctomycetota bacterium
GTCCTGGCCGGCCCGAACGGAACCGGCGGCCAGGCACAGGGCCAGCGTCAGTCCCAACAATGTTTGACGTCGCATTCAAGCTCCTCCCAATGAGGTGTACCCTCACCCGGCGTTAAATATTAACGTTTATTTAATAGCAGGTCGGGAGGCGCTTTGCAAGCCAAAATAACTCTGTCGTGTCCGTTCTCGTCGCCGTTTCAACTTATTTTTAATGGTCTACGTTTTAAAAAAATGGCAGGCCGGTATGTTTTCCGCCCACGCTTCCGGGCCAAAACATAACCGACCTGCCATTTATCATCGTTTACAACGATGTTTCAAGGTTCTCGAGCGTCCAACGCTCCCCTTACTCCTCCGCCGTGTACGGCAACAACCCGGCGCTGCGGCTTACGGCGGTGATTTCGTGGCGGTCTCCGGTCCGGCCGCCGCCGTTGCCGTTTCGTCCGAACGACCGGCCCTGCACCAACCGGTACAGGCTGTCCGTCACGTGCATGAGGTTGGTCGACTCGGCCTCGATATCGGTGCAACTGGTCCGCACCCGCTCGGCGTTGGCGGCGTTTTCCTAGGTCGCCTGATCGATGGCGGCAACGGCGCTGGAGACCTGGTTGACGCCGACGGCCTGCTCGTTGATGGCGGTGGTGATTTCACCGACCAGGGTGCCGACTTTCTCGGCGCTCTTTTCTATCTGAGAAAAAACCTGGCCGAGGCGGCGGCTGATTTCCCCGCCCCGGGCCACCCGCTCCACCGTGCCGCTGATGAGGGAAGTCGTCTCCTGCGCCGCCTGGGCGGAGCGCATGGCCAGGTTACGGACTTCGTCGGCAACGATGGCGAAGCCTTTCCCGGCCTCGCCGGCCCGGGCCGCTTCGACAGCGGCGTTGAGGGCGAGGAGGTTGGTCTGGAAGGCGATTTCCTCAATGGTCTTGATGATCTGGCTGATCTTTTCGGCGGAGTCGTCGATTTCCGCCATGGCTTTTCCCATATCGCCGACCGCGATGGCGCCTTCGGCGATGTCCCGGACGACGATGGCAGTTTCCTCGTTGGTGCTTTGGATGTTTTCGGCATTCTGGCGGGCGACGGACGACACTTCCTCGAGGGCGGACGAGGTCTGTTCAATACTTGACGCCTGGCTCGACGCCAGTTCCGCCAGGGTGCCGCTGGCGGTGGTGATGGCGTTCACCTCGTGCTCGAGTTTTATTCCCGTGCGGTTCAGTTGATCGGTCACGCCTTCGATGGCGCGGGAAATCCCCCGGACAATCATCAGGGACACGAGGGCGCCAAGAACGAGAACGAGGACCGAAGCCACCGTCGCCACCACGACCGCCCGGTCGGCTTCGGTGAGTGATTCGTTGACCGCGACCTCAATCCCCTGCTCGCCGGCGCCTGACAGTTCGGCGGCCTGGTTCATGACATTGTTGAACGCGACCAGACGCTCGGACCCGAGGCGGGCCATTTCGGTGGCGGCGCGGGCGATGATGCGGACCTGCTCGGCCAGGCTTTTCGTGCTGTCGGCGAAATGACCGGCGGCCGCCTTGTTCTTCTCCTGCCGGGTATCCTGACGGACCGCCTCCGCCATGGTGGCGACGGTGTCCATCTGGTCCGCCAGCGAACGTAGGTTCGACAGGTCCGACCGTAACTGATCGTACCACAGCTTCTGCATGGCATCGCTGGCGAGGTTGAGGATGGCGTCGATTTCGCGGAAGCGGTTGAGGCGGCGGATGGCCTGGTCGGCGTTGGCGCGGGTGGCGCGGGCCTGGTACGCGGCGTTTTCCCTCACCCAGTCCGCCTCGAAGTATTTCCGCAAATCGCCGGCGGCTGCAAGGAGGTTCTGGTAATAGACGACGATGTCGGCGCGGGCGCGGGCGTTGTCCTGGACCTGGGTGTTAATCTGCTGGCACAGGTCTTCGTAGGTCTGGATATTCGGGCCAATCTGCTTGATAAAGCCGTCGAGGCGGGTGAGGTGTGTCTGGACGCGGTTCAGGTCCTGCAAGCCGGTGAAGTATCTGTCGAGGTTGGTAAGCCGTTCGGAACCGGATTGGTAGTCGCGTTCGTTGAACGAGCTGAAATACGCCCGCATAAAATAGCCGGCGACGGAAATTTCGTAACGGATGTTATTGGCGAGAATAACCTCGGGGGTATATTCACGCGCCAACACTGTTATCCTCTGCCGCAACGTTCGGATAGAGGTGGCGCTGACCACGGCCTGAACGATAGCCAGGACGATAATAAAACCAAACCCCAGATACATTTTCCTCGATAATCGCATGACGAGCCCCTTTCTTACGGAAATAATGGCTGCATTTGTAACTCATATCGTAGCAATTTTCTCCGAATGGCCGCTGGAGTCAACCATTTGTTTCGAGGAATGCCTGCAAATTAATCGCGCTGGACTGGATACACAGTAGAGCGTCACTCGAAAAAACAGGGAGAACCGCTGTCGGTCCGCCCCGTTCTCTTCATACATTATTAAGGAAGCTCAATACCGGCCCTGCAGAAACCGCCGATTTTTCGGGGGATTTTGCCGCGTCACCGTCTATCACCCAAACGGGCGTTCGGCCTCTACACCGGGTAGCCGTTGCCGGTCCGGTCATTCCTCCTGCCAGGTTTTGTGCTGGCCGAGGAGGATGAACTCCTCGACGTTCAGGTTGAAGATGATGCCGCCGCCGGGTTGGGACAGGGTCGGGACGGTGGCGATGGCTTCGACTATGTTCGGGACCGCTTCCTCCCTGGCGATGATGATAAGCATCTCCTTTTCCGGGACGAGGGCGATGCCGAAGAATTTGGCGTCCTCTTCCTTCCCGATGCCACGGGCGTTGATGATGGTGCCGCCGCTGGCGCCGGCTTTGCGGGCTTCGGCCATGACGTCGTCGGCGACGCCGGAATTGACGATGACGTTGATCATTTTGTAACCGGAATGCATGGGCTTTTCCCCTTGATCGACTGGGTTGTTATTATTGATTTGAACGCGGTCGGCGCCGCCGCCGTGGCGGAAGAAACGCTGGCTGTCCCTGGTGCGGATAATGAGTTCCGGAACGGCCAGCCGCACCGCCATGCCGGACAAGCGCCTCGGATCGGCTTCGGCCGCGTCCTTGACGGCCTGGATGACCGCCGGCGCTTCGTCCCCCATCACCAGGTAGACGATGTCCTGCTGGATGTCACCGAGGGAGAGGGCCTGGAGGATGCGGGAATTCCCGAGGCTTTGGCCAAGGGCCAGGGTGCCGCCCCGGGCGCCGGCTTCCTTGGCCGCATCGACGAGGCGCTCGCCCCGGTGGCGTCCGAGAAAGCAGATAAGCATTTTCGCCGGGTTGGCTACGAAGTTTTGCATTGTCTTCCTTCCATGTGTTTATAAACAAGCCCCAGGACCTGAATGGTGATGAGGGGCGCCATGGCGATCATTGCCACCATGCCGAAGGCGTCCGTCGCCGGATTGCCGCCGCTGGAAATGGCCGCGCCGACGGTGAGGGAAAGGACGAATGTCGTCGACATCGGCCCGGAAGCGACGCCACCGGAGTCGAAGGCGATGGCGGTGAACATCGGCGGACACCAGCGCGTCAGGGCGAGGGCGAGGATGTACCCGGGGAGAATCATGTACCATATGCTGACGCCGGTGATGACCCGGAGCATCCCGAGGCCGACCGCCAGGGCGATACTGATGGACAGGGCGACAAGCATCACGCCACGGCGAATCGACCCGCCGGACACGCCTTCAACCTGCTCGGTCAAAACCCACACCGCCGGTTCGGCGATAACGACGACAGCGCCGAGGATAAGACCGACCGGCAGAAGGGCCCAGCCGTCCGCCATGACGCCGAGTTCCATCCCGAGGGACCGGCCGACCGGGGTGAAACCGCCGTTGACCCCGGTCATGAAGATGACAAGGCCAATCCAGGCATAGAGGAAGCCCATGATCATACGCTTGACCTGCTGGCCGGGGAGCTTCAGGAGGGTAACCTGGAACACGAAGAAAATGACCACGAGAGGCACCAGCGCCATGGTGATTTCCTGGCTGATATGCGGCAACTGGTGGAGGAACGGCCCGAGGAACGAGGTATCGATGACGGTGGCGACGTCGGCGGTGGCGGCGCTCTTGTCCATCGGGTTCATAAGGCCGAGGAGGGCGACGGCGGCGATGGGGCCGATGGAGGCAAGGCCGACAAAGCCAAAGGAATTGTCCGAACCGTCGGTCCGCTTCACCGACGCCGCCACGCCTATCCCCATGGCCATGATGAACGGCACCGTAATGGGGCCGGTGGTGGCGCCACCGGAGTCGAAGGCGATGCACACGTACGCCGTCTCCGCGAAGCCGCTCGCGAAAAAGACGATGCCGTAAAAGATGATGAGGAGGAGCGGCAGGGAAATCTGCATCACCACCCTGACCATGGCGACGACGAGGAAGAGGCCGACGCCGACGGCGATCATCATGAGGAGCGTCGACTTGTTGACGCTCGGAGCAATGCTCGCCACCTGGTTCGCCAGCACCTGGACGTCGGGTTCGGCGATGGTGATGGCAAAGCCGATGACGAAGGAGGCGATAAGGATGAGCGGGAGGTTCCGCTGGTGCGTGAGGGCGGCGCCGACGCGCTGGCCGAACGGCACCATGCCGAGGTCGGCGCCAATCAGGAAGATACTGAGGCCGACGATGAGAAGGGCGCCGCCGAGGACAAACTGGCTCAACTGTCCCGCCGGCAGCGGCGCGATGGTTAAATGCAGGAGCACGACTATCGCCATATGACCGGTATGACGGACACGGCGGATTCTTTGAGTTTTGCGGTCAAGCGGTCCTCCTCGTGAAAACAGGCGCGCGGATTAACTTCGGGCGCCGTCCGGATAAAATTGTCGAATAGTTCATTATAAATAAAGCCGGTACACTGTGCAAGCTGGGCGGCCGGACCGGCGGCGGAATGACGCCGGCCGGAACGGATCGGCGATTTTTCCGAATCCCCTTGCCGCTGCCGGGGAATGTGGTAGTCTTCCATGATTGACGCCGAAACACCGGTACAACTCGGCAAAACAAGGAATCCGTACCGCAATCCGCATACGCATCATGGGAAAGGAACGCCACAATGGAGTACGACACCATCATCGACTTGCCACGGGAAAAGCTGCTTGAGCTCGTTTCCCTCTACGCCAAGAACTGGCTGGCCCACGACGGCCTGTGGTTCCAGTCCATCGAACATGAACTCGGGATGGACGCGGCGATGGAGCACGACCGGAACGCCTGGGAACGCTTCACCGTCATCGAGGCGAAGCGGATAAAGGAATTCCTCGGCCTGCCGGAACGGGCCGGTTTGGACGGACTCCGCCGGGCCCTCATGTTCCGGCTCTATGCACCTTTGAACAAGGCTGTCATTACCATCGACGGAAACACGCTCACCTACGACGTCACCACCTGCCGGGTCCAGGCGGCGCGGGCGCGGAAAGGGATGGAGTTCCACCCCTGCAAGTCGGTCGGAATCATCGAATACGGCGGCTTCGCGAAAACCATCGACGACCGCTTCACGACGGAATGCGTCAGTTGCTATCCGGATATCACGAAACCGGACTCGAACTGCGTCTGGCGCTTCACCCTCCGGGACGAAGGGGAAACGGCATGACGACAACCGAAACAACGAAAGCGCGGCGAAAAGACAACGCCGTCCGTCCGATTACCATCGAGACTGGCGTCAGCATGCATGCGGAAGGGTCGGCCCTTATCGCCATGGGGAATACCCGCGTCCTCTGCACCGCCTCCGTCGAGGCGCGGGTGCCGGACTGGCTCAAGAACTCCACCCGGGGCTGGGTGACGGCGGAATACGCCATGCTTCCCCGGGCGACGTCGACGCGGAACCGGCGGGAACGGGACAAGGTGCCGTCCCGAACGCTGGAAATATCCCGCCTGGTCGGCCGGGCGCTCCGGGCGGCGGTGGATCTGGAAAAGATGCCCGGCATCATGATAACGGTGGACGCCGACGTCCTCCAGGCCGACGGCGGCACCCGGACGGCGGCCATCAACGGCGGCATGGTGGCGCTGGCGATGGCATTGGCCCGGCTCAAGGCCGACGGACAGCTCCGGGCCAACCCGATCCTGTCGCCGGTGGCGGCGTTGTCCGTCGGCTACGTGGACGGACGGCTCCGGGTCGATCTCGACTACGACCTCGACCACCGGGCCGAAGTCGACCTCAATGTGGCGATGACGGCCAAGGGCGATCTTGTCGAAGTCCAGGGTTCGGCCGAAGGTAAACCGTTCGGCCCGGACCGCCTCGCCGCCATGGTGGCGGCGGCCGGGAAAGGAATTAAGGCCGTTCTGACGGCGCAACGGAAAGCGCTGCGGGATGGCGGTTTTTAACGACTTTGCCAGTGCCGACAGAATTGCCCGATGCCTCGCCTCTGCCCACCATCGGGCATCGGGGTCGTGAAGATGCGCGGAGAACCTTATTGTGGGTCGAAGCCGTGCAGGCTGCCTGGCAGGTTGTCGGACAGCGCGGCGAAATCGTTATGGCTGGTAAGAGCGTCGGTCACGGCACGGTCGGGGACGGCGTAGATGCATGGATAGTCGATTTCCTCTTTGGCCGGGTCGGCGACGTAGTAGAGCGCATCGGCCGCGAGGGTGAACCCCGGCCGCCCCGGGCCGCGCGTGTCCAGCCTGAGCCACTGTGATTCGTCCGCGATATGAACGGCCGTCAGGCCGTGGATGGTCGGTTTGCCGTTCCGGAGACGCTGGTAGCAGAGGCCGGCGGGAATGCCTTTCCAGCGAAGAAGCGCGGCAAAAGCGAAGGACTTTGTGTAACACAAACCCTGCCGCTGGACAAGCGCCTCGGAGGCGGTGCGGGTGATTCGCCGCTCCCCGGGCGGGAGGTCATTCGAATGGGACACCGCGTCCCGCACGAACAGGAACGCCTGCTCAAGGTAATCCCGGGCGCTGGTTGACGCCCTTTCGATACGCCGGGCGGTGTCAGCCACCGCCGCGTGGTCGTGGTCAATCCATACGGAGGGCGCCAGGTAATAGTTGGCGTCGGCTCTTTCGTACTGATACTCCAAATCATCCTCCCTTCACCACGGTACTCCCCATTTCGGCCCGTCGTCCGTACAAGTATACCGGTGCGGCGCGGTGTGTGAACGTTTTCCAGGCGAATCCCATAAAAAAGTCCCGGCCGGGGATGACCCCCGGCCGGGACACTCTCGCAGCTGTTTCGAGAGGAGTGGTGAT
>JAJBTL010000241.1:0-597 GCA_020860865.1 Planctomycetota bacterium
CTATTCCCGGGCCAAGGGCCTGTATGCCGGGGCGGCCTTCGAGGGCGGCGGCATGTTCAATTCCGACAAATACACCCACCTGTTTTACGGCCGCGAGGTGACGCTCAAGGACATCATTCTGAACAAGCAGGTCCATGTCCCGCCCGAAGCCATCCCAATGATTGAAACGCTCCGGTCCTACGCCATCGCCAACAAGGCGGCGCCGGAACCCTACCGTGACGCCGCGCCCATCGAGAACCGCACCGTCCTCGACCGCGAAGCGGCCGAAGCGGCCCGCCGGGCCGACATGGCGGCGGAAGAAGCGCGGCGCGCCGCCGCCGCCGCCGAAGCGGCAGCGGAACGGGCGGCGCGGGGCTATTGAAAGCGCCAGGCGATAAAGGTTCCACCCGAGTGAACGAGAACGGCTATGAATTCCTCGACAGCGGGAATGGCAGGCGGCTTGAACGGTTCGCCAGTGTCGTCGTCGATCGGCCGGCCCCGGCGGCGTTGTGGGAGCCGGGTCTACCCGAACCGGTCTGGCGCTCGGCCGCGCTCCGGTTCGACCGGGACCGCAAATGGACCGGCGACGCACCGGCCGACTGGCGCCTCGCCCTTGCG
>JAJBTL010000241.1:607-7165 GCA_020860865.1 Planctomycetota bacterium
GAACTCCTCGCCGGGCAGGTCCGGTCGGAGGGCCCGCTGTCGGTTCTGAATCTCTTCGCCCATACCGGCCTGGTCACGCTGATGGCAGCCCGGGCGGAAGGGGTGTCCGTGACCCACGTCGACGCGGCGCCGGCATCGGTCCGTCAGGCCAGGGAAAACGCCGTCCTCTCCGGGCTCGAGGACAGGCCAATCCGCTGGATAGTGGACGATGCCGCCGCGTTTCTCCGGCGTGAGGTGCGGCGCGGTCGGCGGTACGGCGTCATCGTCGCCGATCCGCCGGCCTATGGCCGGAGCCGGAAGGGCGGGGAATGGAAGTTCAGCCGCGATCTGCCGATGCTTCTCGAAACGGCGGCGGAACTCCTCGCCGACCCGCCGGGACGGCTGTTCTTGACCTGTCATGAAGAAGGGTTTGGCCGTGACGATGCGACGACCCTGGTGCGGTCCGTCCTCGGTGGGAACGCGCGGGCGGAACAGTTGCGGCTTGCTCCGGCCGACGGCGGACAAGCCTTGCCGGCCGGTGTTGTCGTGACGTGGAATCGTTGACGCGGAGTGTCGCGGCCTGATTCCGAACTATTGAATCAGTCCTGCACGCCGTTGCCGGTTTCCGGTTGCGGTATCTTTTTCCCCGCTCCGGCCACCTTCCACTTGATGTAGAGAATAACCACCAGCCCGGCGCCGCCGATCACCCACAGGGTGGCGTTCCGCATATGTTCGTGGAGAAGGTCCTGGTTCTGCCCGACCAGCCAGCCGATGACGGTAAGGACGGTTATCCACAGGGCGGCGCCGAACGTTGTGAAAAAGCAGAACCGCCCCAGCGGCATCCGGGAAATCCCGGCGGGGAGGCTGATAAGCTGGCGGATGACCGGGATGAGCCGGCCGACAAAGGTGGTGATTTCCCCGTGGGAGGCGAAAAAGCGCTCCGTCCGCTCCAGGTGTTCCGGTTTCAGAAGGACATACTTTCCGTATTTCAGGAAGAACGGCCGGCCGAAATGAAGGGCGAGGTAGTAGTTAAACAAGGCGCCGAGAAGGCTCCCGAGAGTCCCCGAGAAGATGACCATGAACCAGGATATCCGGCCTTCATGGATAAGGTACCCGGCCGGCGGCATGACCAGTTCGCTCGGGAACGGGACAAGGGAACTTTCCACAGCCATGAGGAAAACGATGCCGGGATAGCCAAGGGTGAGGACGGTATTGGCGAGCCAGACGCAGAACACCGTGGTCCAGGTGGCGAGGAATTCGAGAATCACGGTACCTTTTTCTTGGAGCCATTCTAACATAACGTCCATCTTCCTTGGTATCTGCCCTATCAAAAACACGCTTAAACGGATACAGGGTTGTAGCGAAAATCACGCCATCATGCCATGAAAAAATGTCCGACAGGACATTTGCCCGCCGGACAGTGACGCCATAGTTTAGAAGAAACGCTTATGCCAATTCGATTTCCGGATCTTTCGCATGGATAATGCCGCCGTACTGTTTGGCGCCGGGGCTGTCGTACGGGGTGACGGTTTCGTCCTCGTCGTCGACCGTGCCCAGGTCGGATAGGCCGCGTCCCTGGAACAGGCCGTAGTGATCGACCAGTTCTTTCAGGCGCCCGTATTTTTCATCCTCTTCGTCTGCGCTGGCCAAGGAGTTGTTTATTTCGTCCAGGGCATCCAACACCTTGGCCTTTTCCTCTTCGTTTTCCGGAAGGTTCGCTATGACGAGCTTTCCGTCATCGTCCACCTCGACTTTGTACTGCGGGTCGAGAATGCCTTTCTCCTCGAGAAGGCCGTTCACTTCGCTGGACATCTCGTCCAGGAGCTCCGCCTCTTTCCGGGGCGACGACATCCTGACCTGGCCGGAGGTGTTTTCCCGGCCGATTTCCACCACCGCCGTGGCGTCGGGGGCGGCTTCGTCGCCGTACTCGAGATGGTAGTCACTGAGAATCCGCGTCATCGCTTCGTCGAACAGCTTGGTGTCGCCGCTTTCCGTGGTGGTCTCGAGCATTTCCTTGATTTTCCGCTCTATTATCTCCTTGCCTTCCCGGTCCTTTTTCGGATCGATGGCGACCTGCCCGCTGATGGTGATTTCCTTGTCCGAGGAAACGGAGATTTCCACCCGGGTGACGTCCATCATCAGGTGTTCCCGGGGAATCGGGTTGCCGGCCGCATCGGTCGGCAGTTCTTCCGGAACCGTGCCCTTCACTTCCCGATTTATCCACATGAATTCCTGACGAATGTCCCGTTCGGCGTTCTTGAGGAGGGATTTCAGAGTGTCGACCGGTTCGGCATTGGCCCGGGAATCGGTGACGACGGCGACGCCGGTCGGATCCTGCATGTCAAAGAGGAGACCGGCCAGTTCGTCGTCGAAGTGGATCATCGACCCGCTGTTCGACTGGACAACCGGTTTCCCGTCCGCGTCCTTCCCGACCGCCATGTCGATGGTGGCCTGCCCGTCACCCTCGTTCGCGGTGACCTTTTCCATCGCTTCCTTCAAGGTCATGCCGGTCTCGTGCTTGAACTCGCTCGAGGCTTTCCGCATGGCGACCTGGTTATCCCTGACCTTTTCGAACAAGCCCTTCTCCTTGTTCAGGGCGTTTTCGATTTCCTTACGAAGTTCCGGGTCCTGGATGCCGGACACGGCAATCTTCCCCTTGGCGCCGGTCTCGAGTTTTATCTTGTCGCCGGCACCAAGCTTGATGCCGTTTTTCTTGAGGATGGCGTCGATGTGGCTGTCCAGGTCGCGCTTCTGGGCGGTCAGTTCCTGGAGGGTCGAGCGAAGGGCGTCAGAGATAATGGAATCGTTGTCGTCAGGGGAATCCAGCGCGGCGGACAGGTCGATGGCTTGTTGGGAAAATTTCGCGGTGTCGAATTCATGCGCCCGGAGCGGCGCGTCCAATTCGCCGACAACCTGCGATGCGGTCCGCTGGCGCCGGGCGGCAGCCGTCTGTCCGGAAGCGGCGGCGCTGCCCGCGTCGGATACGGGTTTGTCATCTTTCGCCCATTTAAATACCGGATCCGGGAGGGTAAAGGTGGCGACCCTGCCGTTAGTCGGTTTTGGGGCAAAATTTACAGGAGAGTACATGAAGTCCATGGTATCCATCCCCTTGTTCGGTCGGCGTTTTTGGCTGGCGACGGGATTCGGACACAACCGTCCATGGCCGTGCCGCTCCGTATTGACATAATCGGACGCTCAAGACCGGTCTTGAGGGTGTTTTTCCATAACGGCGGGCTTAATTTTATCCATAAACCGTAGCTAACGCCGTATCATTCGGCGAGAGGGTGGTTTATGGGGAACCACTTGCGAATCAACCATAGCCGTTTTTTTCACGTCGCGAGCGACTCCTTCTCCATGACCGCGTGATAATGGACATTCTCCGAATCCATGGCCCAAGTTGGTGGTGGAAAAAATCTTTGCCGCTTCCGACTCGTTGGTTGCCGAATGCCGTGGCGGCGCGGGCGGATTCCGCTTGACCCGGCCGCGCCGGTGCTATAATGAATGGACGCTCCGCCGCCCGCGAGGGGACAGGCCCGCCAGCAGGGCGGGACCGGCGTTCCGGGCTGACACGTACACCATGAGACGCGGGCTTTATAGAGCCGTTTGGCCCGGGTTTACCTCTTTTTCCCGAACAGGATTGCCATGCCTGAAAATGTTATCCATAGCTTGAAAAACGCGCCGAACTTCCGCGATGTCGGCGGCCATATGACGACGGACGGCCGTCGGGTCAAGACCGGCCTCGTGTTCCGCTCCGACGACCTCTACGACATTACGGACAAGGGCCTCCGCACCCTGACCGGCCTCGATATCCGCTTCATTATCGACTTCCGCACCGCCAGCGAAGTCGCCACCCTGCCAGACCGCCGCCCGGCCAGCCTCAAGGAGCACCGGAACATCCCGATTGATCCCGGCCGCCTCATGGGCCTGGCCACCGACCCGAACCCGACGGCCGAAAAGAATATCGGCCTCATGATCAGTTGCTACCGGGAACTGGCCTACGACTACCGGCCGAGCTTTCGGGAGTTTTTCCAGGTTCTCGCCGATCCAAAGAACATCCCGCTCCTCTTCCACTGCACCGCCGGCAAGGACCGGACCGGTTTCGCCGCCGCCCTGTTCCTCTCGGCCTGTGGCGTGGCCCGGGAGGCGGTGACGGCGGAATACCTGTCGTCGAACAAGTACCTGGCGGAAAAGTACGTGGAAGGCATCGACTGCGACGAGGTGTGGAAACCGTTGTACCAGGTGCGTCCGGAATACCTCGACGCCGCGTTCGAGGTCATCGACGCCCGCTTCGACGGAATGGAATCGTACCTTGTCAACGAAATGGGGGTTGATTTGCCATCGTTCCGGGAGATGTTTACCGAACCGGTGTAAATCGCTCAGGCGATATCACATTGCATTAAAAGCGGCGCCATCCCACATGGGGACGGCGCCGTTCTTTTTTCATTTTAATGAGACTTTGTTTTCGATCATGCCGCCGTCGTCTAGAACGCCGGGACGATGCCCCTCGGCACCAGTTCTTTTTCAATAAACGCCTTCACTTCGGGCGAATTGACCGCTTTCCGGAGCGCTTCGGCGGCGGGGGATTTTTCGTCCCGTTTCCGGATGGCGACGATGTGCGCGTACGGCGAATCCTCGCCTTCCATGACGATGGCGTCGCGCGCCGGATTCAGCCCGGCTTCGCCGGCGAAATTGGTGTTGATGACGGAAGCGGTGACGTCGTCCAGGGTGCGGGGCAGTTGGGCGGCGTCAATTTCCCGGAAGGTGATATTTTTCGGGTTGTCCGTGATGTCCCGGACCGTCACCAGTTCGCCGTCACGGAGGGTGATGACGCCGTTCTGCTCGAGGAGGCGGAGGGCGCGGGCTTCGTTGGTCGGATCGTTCGGGACGGAGATGCTGTCGCCGTCCTTCAATTGGTCAAGGCTGGTGATTTTCCGGGAATAGAGGCCAAGCGGTTCGATGTGGACCTTGGCAATCCAGACGAGGCCGAGCCGGCGCTCTTCGTTCATGTTGTCGAAATAGGGGATGTGCTGGAAGAAGTTGGCAAACAGTTGGCCTTCCGCCAGTGCCATGTTCGGCTGGACATAATCGGTGAAGTCGCGGATGACCAGATCGTACCCCGCCTCGGCCATGAGCGGTTGGACAACTTTCATGATATCGTGATGCGGAAACGGCGTGACGCCGACGACCAACCTTTCGGCGGCCCAACCGGCCGGGGCGACCACGGCCAGGAACAACACGGCCAGAATGACCTTCTTCATTGCAAAGCTCCTTGATTGTAGGGAATAGGCATTCATTGGATAACGGACCAAGCCACCGGTGGAACGCAGGCTATCATATACATTATCCGAATGAGGCGCAACGGGTAGGGACGTGTATCAGCGCAGCCGCTTGTAAACAAACGACGACAGGGACTGCATGACCTGAACCATGACAAGGAGGACGACGACGGAGTAGAACATGACGTCTCCCTGGAAGCGGTAATAGCCGTACTTGACAGCCAGGTCGCCAAGACCGCCGCCGCCGACCGTGCCGGCCATGGCGGAATAGCCGAGGCGGGTGATGGCGAGGACGGCGATATTCAGGACAATGGCCGGAAGCGCTTCCGGCACCAGTACCCGCCAGATTATTTGCATGTCCGAGGCACCGAAGGACCGGGCCGCTTCGATGACGCCCTTGTCGACTTCGAGAAAACAGCCTTCGATAATCCGCCCGGCGAACGGCGCCGCCGCGATTGTCAGGGGAATGACCGCCGCACTGGACCCGATGGTCGTCCCGAGGACGAACCGGGTAAACGGCAGGAGGGCGATAAGGAGGATGAGGAAGGGAAAACTCCTGACCAGGTTCACCGCCACGTCGAGGACATGGTAGACCCGGGGCCGGGGGCGGATGCCCTGCGGATGGGTGAGAATCATGTAGATCGCCAGGATAAACCCGAGGGCGAGGGAGAGGACGGTGGACATGGCGACCATGTAGACGGTCTCCACCGTCGCCGTCCAGAACTCGGGCCAGATATACTCCAGCCGTTCAACCCAGGCCGCGAACCAACCTTGTGTTTCCATAATGACAATCCTGAATTTCGTAAAAAAGAACGGGTAGGCCACCGGCCGCCCGGCCGTTATTCCCGCCCCAGCCCTTTTCTGATAACAGCCGATTTCCTGGTCCTGATGCCTTCCATAATGGCGGCGCCGGGAGCGCGTTCGTGCTGGCGTTCGGTGGCGCCGCTGCCGTCGAGGATCTGGTAGTGCATGTCGATGCGGGACAGATAATCGCCGACGGCCTGGAGGCTGGCCTCCGGGACGTTGATAATGAGGAAGCCGAAGACATCATCGAGATAGCGTTCCAATTTGCCGCCGACAATGGAGAAGTCGATATCAAGTTCCCGCGCCATCCGGGTGATGACGGCGTCCTGCGATATTTCCCGGGGGAACATGAGCCTGACATTGACGCCGCCCGGAATGAGGGTGTACTCCTCCTCGATAAGCTTCCGGAAATTTTCCGGCGGCAGGAGGAACAGTTCTTCCGTGACGCCAAGCACCTGGCTGACGCCGCCGTCCAGAAGGAGCATCCGGTGGCAGAGCC
>JAJBTL010000012.1 GCA_020860865.1 Planctomycetota bacterium
GCCACTTCAATCCTCAACAGCTTCCGGTATGCCGATTTGACGATGTGCGGAGGGATTGCCTTGACTGGCCTCTGGTTGTATATGCTCTGGGTCAGTGCATCGCCGAATGATTTTATCATTGATTACCCTCCGATTCAAGTATAACATGGTTAGCGAATGTGTCAAGCCAGCAATCGCGGCATTTCACAAACATCCATCCACTTACCTCAATCGGCGACTACCTACCATTCGCGTTTGTGGGTATTTATGTGGGTACATTACAGATAACCGAAAAATAACCCGTTAAATTATAACGACATACCCCCTCAATTCGAATCCTGGCGCAGCATTCGAACTGAAATCCACTGTGGTACACCTCGGTAATGGTAGCTTTGTGGCGGTGTTGAGCCCTCTAATATCGGGTCACCTAAAATACGCGAAAGGGAGGGTGAATTACCCTTCCCTCAGTGTTGAAGTGTATTGTCGCCAAAGAGACGCGACCGCAGTCACTTCCCCGTTGCCGCCCTAGCCATGGCCAGGAGGCCGGCCCGGATATGGTGGGGGAGGCCCGGCCACAGGGCTTCCATTTCGGCGAGGTCGGGATCGGATACCGGCCCGTGCGGATGGCTGGAGGTTGGGCCCGGTGCTGGTTCTCCATCAAAAACTGTCCACTCGCGTGACAACGGCTTTTTACTGTTGGTGTAACTGCCTTGTTTTTCAGGATGTTGCGATTTCTCGCCAGCACACTGTAAATCTGTCGTGTTCGCACTACGATGGTTCGAATCCATCTCTCCCCACCATTTTTCAAACTGCCGTAATCCTTAGGGGTTACGGTTTTTTTATTCTACCCGTTGTCGCCAATTATTCCCTGCATATTTTGACCAGCTTTAGCCATGGAATGCCCGGAAAACCACTCGTTTACTTCCGTATTCACTACCGTTTCTCTGGCCGTACTCGGACCATTTTAAAATGTCGTCTTCAGGTTCGGCGGCTATAATTTCCGTACGCTTCTTATTATGAATCCGAGAAAAAGGCCCATCCGACGACGCTGTCGGATGAGCCGATTAATGATTGGAACAGGGCTGACCGTGGTAGGTATGCCACTCTGTTACGCCGACTTCCGTGGCGTCCTCCCGAATTCTTCGAGGACTCGGGGGATGAGGGCGCGGGTGTTGAGTTCGAAGGCGCGGCGCGGTTGGAGTTCCGCTGTCGGCCAGTAGAAGGCTTCAGTGAACGCTTCGACAATGGCTTCCTCGCCGCAGCCTCGGTCGTGGAGGTCGAGGAGAAGTTTGGCCGCTTTTTCCACTGCCGCTTCGGCGTGGTCGAAAAAACGGGCGCTCTCGCTCTCCGGCAGGATTCCCCGGTGGGAGACAAAGACTTTTCTGGCGCCGACGGCGCGGCAGCGCTGGATGGAATCGAGGGTCGATCGGCAACTGACGATGAAACACGGAATCACTTCCGGATAGGTCGGCGCAATGCCGAGCGTTTCACTACAGCAGAGCAGGCTCTCTTCCTGGAAAAAATAACTCATGGCGCAGCGGGTGTGGCCGGGCGTCGCCACCGCCTGAATGGTCATGTCGGAAAGGGTGACGACGTCACCGTCCGCCACCGGCAGGTCGACGGACAGGTCGTCGATGCCGTCATTGCCGACCGGGACGCCGGCGTCTTCGGCGCAGGCGGCGTTCAATTGACGCATGACAGTTTTGGCGCCGTTACTCTTGAAGACTTTTTCGGCATAGTGGCTGGCGACGACCCGCGCGTCCGGATACCGCCGTTTTATCCGGCCGGCGCCACTCATATGATCATAGTGCGAATGGCTGCCGAGTATGCAATCGAGCGGGCGGTCGCCAAGGACCGCCTCGATGTTCTTTGCCACCGTATCGGCGCAAAAGTCGAAGCCGGTGTCCACCAGCACCGCCGACCGGGGTGTGGTGAGGAGAAAACATTCGCCGCCAATGCTGGCCGTTACCGGTGTCATTTCAATCATTGTGTCCCCGCTGTGTCCATAGGTACTCGTCCGCCGTGATGGCGTGGGTACGATACTGTTCCTGGCGTTCGCTGTCAAGCCGTCTTCATACCGCGATTTGGCGCCGGCCGGCGGCGAGCATCCGTTTCAGATAATAGCCGGTGTGGCTTTCCTTGTTCCGGGCGACGTCCTCCGGCGTGCCGGTGGCGACGATGCGGCCGCCGTTGTCGCCGCCTTCGGGTCCGAGATCGATTATCCAGTCCGCCGACTTGATGACGTCCAGGTTGTGCTCAATAACGATGACCGTGTTTCCCATGTCGACGAGGCGCTGGAGAACGTCGAGGAGGCGCTTGATGTCGGCAAAATGGAGGCCGGTGGTCGGTTCGTCAAGAATATAGACAGTGTTGCCGGTGGCCCGGCGGGACAGTTCCGTCGCCAGTTTGACCCGTTGCGCCTCGCCGCCCGAAAGGGTCGTCGACGACTGGCCAAGGGTGACGTAACCGAGGCCGACATCGACCAGGGTCTGGAGGCCCTGGCGGAGCGGCGGGACGTTTTGGAAAAACGGCAAGGCGTCGGCGATGGGCATGGCGAGGACGTCGGCGATGGTCTTGCCTTTATACTTCACCTCGAGCGTCTCTCGGTTGAACCGGGTGCCGCCGCATTCCTCGCACTGGACAAAGACGTCTGGGAGAAAATGCATTTCGATTTTAATCAGGCCGGCGCCCTGGCAGTGCTCGCAGCGGCCGCCCTTGACGTTGAAGCTGAACCGACCCGGCATATAGCCGCGCATCTTCGCTTCCGCCGTTGTGCTGAAAAGGCGGCGGATGTCGTCGAAAATGCCGGTGTACGTCGCCGGGTTCGACCTGGGCGTTTTGCCGATGGGGGACTGGTCGATTTCCACCAGTTTGTCGATGTTGTTGATGCCGGTCATCTTGTCGTAGGGGGCCGGTTTCGCTTTACTCCCGTGGAGGTGACGAAGAAGGGCGCGGCACAGGGTCTGGGTCACGAGGGTCGACTTTCCGGAGCCGGACACGCCGGTCACGCAGGTAAAGACGCCCTGCGGGAAGGCGACGTCGACATCCTTCAGGTTATTTCCCCTGGCACCGGTGATTTTGACCACCCGTTTCGACAGGTCGACCGGCCGCCGGGCGGGCGGGACCGGGATGACTTCCCGTCCCGAAAGATAGGCGCCGGTCGGGCTGTTCGGGTTTTCCGCCACTTCGTCCACCGGTCCGGCCGCGACGACTTCGCCGCCGTGACGGCCCGCCCCTGGTCCCATGTCGACGAGGTGGTTGGCGGCGCGGATGACGTCTTCGTCGTGTTCGACGACGAGGACGGTATTGCCGAGATCGCGCATCTTCAGGAGGGTGGAGAGGAGTTTGTCGTTGTCCCGCTGGTGAAGGCCGATGGTCGGTTCGTCAAGGACATAGCAGACGCCAACGAGGCCGGACCCGACCTGCGACGCCAGCCTGATTCGCTGGTGTTCGCCGCCCGACAAGGTGGCGGTCATCCGGTTCAGGGTCAGATATTCGAGGCCGACGTCGGCCATGAAATTGAGGCGCTTTAGGACTTCGATACGAATGGGGGCAGCGACCGCTTCGCCTTCCCGGTCGAGGGTGAGCTGTTCCATGAACTCGATGGCTTTCCGGGTCGACAGTTCCGTTATCTGGTTGATGTTTTTGCCACCGACGGTGATGGCGAGGACTTCCGGCTTCAGGCGGGCGCCGTGGCAGTCGGGGCAGACCGATTCGGCCATATAGTTATGTATTTTCGACTTGATGAAGTCGGATTCGGTCCGGTGGAACTGGGCCTCGAGCATGGGGATGACGCCTTCAAAGCCGGGGCCGTCGACCGGGCCGTCCTCCATGAGGCGGGGCTTCCTCGAGTCCGGATCACCGAAGAGGAAGATGTCCTGCTGCTTTTTCGTCATCTTGTTGAACGGGCCCCGGACGTTGGCCTTGTAGAGCCTGGCGAAGTCGTCGATGACGCTCTGGTACATCATGGCCAGGAACATCGTGCCTTTTCGGGTAATTTCGAGAGCGCCGTCCTTCAGGGCGAGGGTCGGGTCCGGGATAATGAGATCCTTATCCAGGTCGAGGCGGGTACCGAGGCCGTCGCAGGTCGGGCAGGCGCCGAACGGCGAGTTGAAGGAAAACATCCGGGGTTCCATTTCCTGGAAGGAAATGCCGCAGTCGATACAGCCGAAGTTTTCCGAATAGGTGGTGTCGTGCCAATCGTCCTTGGCCATCTCCACCGAGACGACGACAAGGCCGCCCGACAATTTTAACGCCGTCTCGACCGCTTCCGCCAGGCGGCTCGTCGAATCGGCCTTGACCGCGACGCGGTCGATGACGGCTTCGAGGGTGTGTTTGCGGCGTTTTTCCGGGATTTCGTTGAGTTCACGGATTTCCGTCATGATGCCGTCGATGCGGGCGCGGACATAGCCTTCCCGCTTCAGCATGGCGATGACGTCCTTGTGTTCGCCCTTCCGGCCGCGAATGAGGGGGGACAGCACCACCGCCCGTTTATTGATCGCTTCCGTCATTATCGAATCGACAATCTGCTGGGCCGTCTGCCGGGTAATCGGTTTGCCGCATTTCCAACAGTGCGGCGTCCCCGCCCGAGAGTAGAGGAGGCGAAGGTAGTCGTAGATTTCCGTCGTCGTCGCCACGGTGGACCGGGGCGTGGCGTGGCCTTTCCGCTGCTCGATGGCGATGGTCGGCGGAAGCCCTGTGATGGACTCGACGTCCGGCTTTCCCGTCATGTCGAGGAACTGGCGGGCGTAGGACGAGAGGCTTTCCATATAACGCCGCTGGCCTTCGACATAGATGGTGTCGAAGGTGAGGCTCGACTTCCCGGAGCCGGACAGGCCGGTGAGGACCGTCAGGGCGTTCCGGGGGAGGTCGATGGAGACGTTTTTTAAATTGTGTTCCTTGGCGCCGATAACACGTATAAACTGATCCGACACTGTCGTTTCCTTAAGAGGGTGATGGAGACGGTTTGTTGACGCGACAGTACGCCGCGACCGTGACCGCCCGGTTGATCAAACGGATAGTGTACCTTGTGGTCTATGAGTTCCCAACCTATTTTTTGTCAATTTTTCCATCCTACCCCTTTTCCGGAAAAAGTTGTTTTTTCAAAACTCGCATTGACGAAAAATGCGAAACAGACTAGCATACACCGCGAATTCGGGCCTATTTCCGGTTCGGGTGGGGGCTGGATATCCGATATCCGTTGCCGACAGCCATGTTTACCACAAAATTTACGCAACCTATACGTCACATTTTTGACGCTTGAAGAGGACCGTTTATGCCTTTCTCACGCTTGCTGGCCAGCGCCGCCTTGTTGACATTCTGCCTCGCCACCGTCGCCGGTTGCCTGCCTTCGGACGAGCAAATCGCCGCCGAGACCCTGGCCATGCGCCAGCACGCCTACACCGAGTGGAAGACGGCCCGCGAACGCGGCGACGAACAGACGGCCCGCCTGAACGGCCCCCTCAGTCTGGACGACGCCATTCGCCTCGCCCTGCAATACAATAAGGAACTGCTGTCTGTCATGCAGAACCGGGAAATCACCGCCGGGCAGCGCATGGCCGCCTATCGGGTCATTTTGCCGAGTTTGAGTGTGGATGCCAGCACCTCGGTTTCGGAGGGGCGCGGCGGCGGTCTATTCGATAATTACAGTTATGGCCTGTCTGTTTCACAGCCCATTGCCCAGGGTGTCTCCTATCCGGCCCAGCTCCGCCAAGCCCGGCTTGAGACCGCCCTGACGGATGAGCGAATTCGTGCCCAGGTCCAGACACTTATCCAAACCACCGCCACCTATTATTATGATGTCCTCCTTGCCCAGCATATGGTCAATACCCAACGGGAAGGCCTGGTCTCGGCCGAAGCGCAGCTCCGGATGGTGACGGAACGCCGGCGCCAGGAAACGGCGACGGATTACGACGTTCTTCGGGCACAGGTCGACGTCGCCACCTATCGGGCCAGGATGATTCAGGCTCAGAACGATATCGACTCGGGCCGCGTTAACCTGCTTAAGGTAATGGGAGTGTCGCAGGATTCCGAAATTACCTTCTCGGACAAGCTGGAATTCCTGCCGATGCGGCCGGTGTTTGAACGGGCCGTCCAGATCGCCAGCGCCAACCGGGCCGATCTCCGCATTGCCGAGTTGACCGCCCGCTCCGAACACGAAGCGGTTCGGATAGCCCAGAGCCAGTTCTTCCCCATTCTCGCCGCCTCAGCCGGTAATTCCGCTATCGGCCGCCGGGTTTCCGGCAACCGTCCGAACCGGGGTGACTGGTCGGCCGGGCTGAATATGTCGTGGGATCTTGGCATCGACCTGTGGGGCAACCTCCGGTCGCGCCGGGCCGAGGAAATCCAGAGCCAGATCAACCTTCTTGACGTTCAGGAAACGACAGTTCAGGAAATCCGCCTCCAGATGTACAACCTGGTCAATTCGGAGGAAATGGTCAAGGCGCTCGAGGTCAACCAGGACGCCGCTTCGGAAGCGCTCCGCCTTGTCCTCGTCGGCTACCAGGCCGGTGTCAGGACCGAGGTTGATGTCACGGACGCCCGCCGCGCTCTTACGGAAGTCCAGGGTGACTACTATACCGCTCTTTACAACCACACCCGGAACCGGCTGGATCTGCAGGTGGCGATGGGCATTCTCGGCCCGGCGTTGGTGTCGGACTGCGACTTGCTGGCGCCGACTGTGCCGATTGCCAACATAGAAGAATTCGCCGCCACCGACTATACGCCGAACCCGATATCCCTGCCGGGCGACGCCACCGGTACGCCGGGCGTTAACCGGAGCGGCAGGGGCACAGGCACTGTCAACAACCGTGGCGGCGACGCCACCACGCCGGGCGATACCCCGACCAGCAGCCGCGCTCCGTCTCGCACCAGCCGGTCGTCAACGACTGTCAGCCAGGCCGACACGACCGTGCCGTCGGCGGTACGGGCGAGCGAATTGAATTCCGGCCGCCGCGACAACCGGCGGACGCAGACCGCTTCGGCCCGGCGCTCATCGCAAAAATAGCGGGTGGGTGATCGTGGTGGTATTATAGCAGTTAATTTAAATGGTCTTTTCTCCATATATCAACCCGGACGCCAGGCTGTCGTCCGGGTGTTGTTTGTCGTGAGGGATAGAAGCCGTTCTATAACCTCGTCTCGCCGCCGTATAC
>JAJBTL010000066.1:0-3789 GCA_020860865.1 Planctomycetota bacterium
CTGTTTCCGCGCATCGAATTCCACAAGGACTTCGTCTGGGCCGGCGCCTTCGGCAGCACCAAGGATTCCCTCGCCTATGTCGGCAGCCCGCGCGGCATGGACGGGATTTACTTTATTCTCGGCTTTGGCGGGAACGGCATCGTCTTCAGCCAGACCGGTTCGGAAATTGTCCGGGACGCTATACTCGGACGGAAAAATCCACGGAACGACCTGTATTCCTTCTCGCGGTGACGGTACATATGGTGTGGTTCCGAAGCGGTCGCTTCGGGCGGTATCGGGTACAGATGATGACGGGGAGTGGCGGAGGCCGCTCCCCGCGTTCGTTTTCGCTGGCGGGACGGGAAAAAGCGTCGTGCCCGCCGCTACGGTGCGGTTCTATATGAAATGCCCGGTTGTCTCCTACACATACGATGTGGCGGGAATGACGAGGTACAGGCTTTCCTGGATGTATGACTTGTCATACTTTTCCGCCATCGTGGCGAAGAGCTTTTTAAGGGAGGCATTGCCGGTATCACTGTCCGCCTTGGCGAAGACGGCGTCGTAGCGCTTCCGTTCCCGCGTGTCCGCCTCCTCCTTGAAATAGCCCCAGACGTGTTCGGCGGCATTCTTCACCGTGCCGGCGGTGGCCGGTTCCGCCAGGGCGGCATCGACTTCGTTGTAAAAAACGAGCGCCGCCGGCTGGTCCGCCTTGAGGAGGTTCCGAATGCGCTGGTAGGCGGCGGGGCTGTGTTCGAGAACGGCGTACTTGTACCTGGCCCAGGCGGTTGTCAGGGTGGCGCGGTTCGTCCGTGGGTCGAGGCATTTCAGGCATTTACGGGCCGAGATGTTCTTGTCCTTGACTTCGAGCATGACGGCGGCGGGCCGGGGGAGGGACTGGTACATGGCGACGAAGGCGGCGGCGGCGATGCTGTTCGAGTGCATGCCGGGCTTGCCGCCGGGGAGTTGCTGGGAGTAATGGATTTTCTGGAGGCCGTCGCGTTTTTTCCAGGTGGCGGCGGAACGGAGGAGCCATTCCTCCGTCGTGCCGCCGGCGGGCGGCAGGAGGTCGTGGTGGAACAGGTCCATAACCACCGGCATTTTCAGGCGGCGGGCAAGGCGGTGGACGTCGTCAATCGGGTAATTGTGTTCGTCGTTCTCGAGAATGAGGCGTCTCGCCGCAAACTCCGGAAGCATGCGGAACCGTTCCTCGAACCGGCGCATGCCGGCGACGCGGTCGCCGTAGACGCCGCCGACATGGACGACGATTTTGCCGTCCGGACCGGCGCCGAGTGCGTCCAGGACATCGGCGTGGTAGACAACGTCCAGGATGGCCCGTTCGGCGACGCCATCGTCGGGCGAATTGAGGACGGTATACTGGCCGGGATGCATGGAGACGCGGATGCCGGATCTTTTCAGCGCCTCGGCGGTGGCGGCGAGTTCGTCCGCGCATTCGTCCCGCCAGGCGAAATGGACATCCGGGTGGGAGCCGAACGGGATAATGTCGGAACTGATGCGAAACAGGCGGACGCCGATACGGACATTGTAGTCGATAATACGCCGGAGGGCGGCCAGGTTGTGGCGGACAATGGCGAGAAGGCGCTCCGACGTGGCGGTGCGGAGAATCGTCGACGTGATGGCCGTGCCGGGAACTCCGATAAGTTTGCAGGCATAACCGACGACGGGTTCCATGGGATGAAAATCCTTTCACTGTTCGCCGCCGCACAGCGCGTTTGTGTCGCATGGTCCAAAAACACGTCCCGCAACCGGGACGCATTCCCCGCATCATACCTGTTTCTGTCCACGATTGCCTGGCGCGGTTCGGATAATCCGAAATTCCCTGGTCGAATGTTATTTGACCGCTGCGTTACAGGTCGCGGCGAAAGGCATGGTCGTTTCCGTAATAAAGTAGTGAGTCGCCATAAAGTGTTAAAACTTGTCTTTCCCGATTAACCACGTGAACGAGGAAAACGCGAGTGTGTGAAATGGTAATTTAGAAACATTTATCTATATATTTCTCACATTTTAATTTTTCGAATTTGACAAAATGAGAACCATGTGTTATTATGAGCAACGTAAGAACGAAATAAAAGTGACATGGTGCCAAGCGTTCGCGAACTTTCCTGATGTGCATTTCGGTTACTATAAAAACCTTCCATTGCCAGGAGTTCCATATGACCACGAGCCGCGATCTCGCCAGTTACATTGACAACACACTTCTCAAACCCGACGCCACCGCCTCCGACATCAAGCATCTCTGCGAAGAATCCATCACGAACAAGTTCAAGGCCGTCTGCGTCAATTCCTCCTGGGTCAAGCTGGCCGCCGACACGGTCAAGGGGAGCGGCGTGACGGTCTGCTCCGTCATCGGTTTTCCCCTCGGCGCCGGCACCAGCGAGTCGAAGGCGTGCGAGGCCGAAAGCGCCATCAAAAACGGCGCCGGGGAAATCGACATGGTCATCAATGTCGGCGCCCTCAAGTCCGGCATGGTCGACTATGTTAGGGACGACATCGCCGCCGTGGTCAAGGCCTGCAAGGGGAAGGCGCTTCTGAAGGTGATTCTTGAAATGTGCCTCCTCACGGAAGACGAAAAGAAAACCGCCATCAAGGCCGCCATGGACGCCGGCGCCGACTTCGTGAAAACCTCCACCGGTTTTAGCACCGGCGGCGCCACGGTGGAGGATGTTAAACTCATGCGCTCCATGGTCGGCGACACGATGGGCGTCAAAGCCGCCGGCGGCGTCCGCTCCATCGACGACGCCAACGCGGTCATCGACGCCGGCGCAAGCCGCATCGGCACGTCGAACGGCGTAAAGATTATCGCCGGGCAGGCGGTGACCAGCGGGTATTGAAGCTTTTTCTACAAACGACCAGTAAAATTCTCAAAAAGTTCTCTTTTTCCGCCTTCACCCGGCATTCAATCCCGCTGTGCCGGATGACGGGTGAGTCGTGAAATTTCGACCCTGACTTCTTCGACGGTTAAAATAAGAACTGTTCTACATTCTCTATTCTCTAAAATCTAACCCAGTGCTTCCGCACGTTCGAAAGGAAACGGACATGAGCGAAAGGTTTTCCGGCCGGGTCGCCGTCATTACCGGCGCCGGCAAGGGGATGGGCCGGGCAACGGCGTTCCGCATGGCCCGCGAGGGCGCCAAGGTCGTTGTCTCGGATATCGACGAAGCCGCCTTGAAAGATGTCCAGGCGGAGATGGACAAGGAAAACCTCGTCTGCAAAACCCTCTACTGCGACGTGGCCAAACTCGAATCGGTGGAGAACATGATCAAGGCCACCGTCGACGCCTTCGGCCGCCTCGACATTCTCGTCAACAACGCCGGCCTTCTTCTTCCCGGCACCATCGAGGAAACGACGGACAAGATTATCGACAATACCCTCGACATCAATGTTAAGGGCGTCCTCTACGCCATCCGCGCCGTCACGCCGATCATGAAGAAGCAGGGCTACGGCCGCATCGTCAACGTCGCTTCCATCGCCGGGAAAAACGGCGACAACTCCACCGTCTTCGTCTACGGCGCCTCGAAAGGGGCGGTCATCAGCCTCACCCGGTCGGTGGCGCGTCAGCTCGGGCCGTTCGGCATCACCTGTAACGGCATCGCCCCCCCACGCCGTCATGACGGCCATGATGCACTACTGGGACGACGCCAAGAAAAAATCCATCGCCGACAAGATCCCGGTGCGCCGTCTTGGCTCGGAAGCGGATATGGCCAGCCTCATGTGCTATCTCGCGTCTGAAGAAACCGGCTTTATCAATGGCGAGACCGTCAACATAAACGGCGGCTACTACATGGACTGATT
>JAJBTL010000066.1:3799-7128 GCA_020860865.1 Planctomycetota bacterium
TCGGCATGATATAGTTTCAAGAAATTGAAGAACTAAAATAGAACTAAAAATAGAAAACGACCTCAAACGAAACTCCGCTTTTACCACACTCTTCTCTGCCTCGCCGCTCCGGCGACCCGTCTCCGTTGGACGCAATCACTGCCTTTTGCAGCGCTCACGCGGATTCCATGCGATCCGTAGCGGCGCATCGTTCATCGCATAAATGCCGCATTAGGATTTCATTCGCAACAGTTTTTGAATGCGAAAAGCTCTGACCAAAAATACCCCTGCATATGCGACGTTCTTATAAAACTGCCTGTAGGAAGGACCCTATGCTAGCCTATGTCTATAACGGCGTCGGCGACCTGAAACTTCAGGACGTGCCGATGCCCGTGGTCGAAAAAAAACAACGCCGTCCTGAAAGTCGAAGCGACATCCATCTGCGGCACCGATGTCCGCGCTTTCCGCTTCGGATCGTCGAAGATTAAACCGCCACGCATCATCGGCCACGAAGCCGTCGGCACCATCAGCCACATCGGCTCCGATGTCTCCGGATTTTCCGAAGGCGACCGGGTGCAGATTGCCCCCGCCCTCGGCTGCGGCGCCTGCGTCTGTTGCAAAAAAGGCTACACCAACCTCTGCGACAATCTGAAAACCATCGGCTTCGACTTCGACGGCACCTTTGCCGAATACATGCTGATTCCGGCTCTCGCCTTCGAACGCGGCCACGTCACCCGGGTGCCTGAATCGGTGTCGTCAGTGGAGGCGGTCCTCGCCGAACCCATTGCCTGCATCGTCAATGCCCAGGAACACCTGAATATCGGCCCGGGCGACTATGTCGTCGTGTTCGGTTCCGGTTTCATCGGCACCATGCATGCCCAACTGGCGTTCCGGAAGGGCGCCGCCAAAGTGTTCATGGTTGAGATAAACGAGCACCGCATCGCCATGGCCCGGTCGGTTCTTCCCGACCTCGTCATCGTTAATTCGCAGAAGGAAAATCTTGTCGACGCTATCCGGGCCGGCACGGACGGCCACGGCGCCGACGTCGCCATCACCGCCTGTTCCGTCGGCTCGGCCCAGGTCGACGCCATGAATATCATTGCGAAACGCGGCCGCGTCAGCCTGTTCGGCGGCCTGCCGACCGAGTCCACCGGCTTTATCGACAGTAACATCATCCACTACAAGGAGGTGTCGGTTCACGGCGCCCACGCCTCCACCGCCAGGCAGAACCGGGAGGTGCTCGCAATGATTGCGGCCGGCGATTTTCCCCTTGCCGCCTATACAAAGACGACGTTCCCGCTGACGGACATTGTGAAGGCGTTCGAGGCGCTCAATCAGGAGAGTATCGCCAAGGCGGTTCTCACGCCGAATTCCTCGGCCAACTGACGCGGAGGCGCGACTGTTCTTTCCCGGTCACCGCACGTGAAATTAGATTGCAGAGGACCAGCCGATCACACGGTCCACGAGGAGAACTGTTTTATGAGCCGGAACATTCTCGAGATGCGCGGCATCGGCAAGTTGTACTCCGGCGTCCGGGTCTTGGGCGGCGTCGACGTCACCGTCGGGGAAGGGGAGATTGTCGGCCTTATCGGCGAAAACGGCGCCGGCAAATCGACCCTGATGAAGATCCTCTCCGGCGGCACCCAGCCGGACGAAGGCACCATCCACCTGGACGGCAAGCAAATAGAAATCACCAGTCCAATCGTCGCTTCGCACCTCCGTATCGCCATGGTCCAGCAGGAACTGAGCCTGATTCCGTCCCTGACGGTGCAGGACAATATCGTCCTCGGCCGCGAATACCGCACGGGACTTCTCCACCGCCTCGACTTCAAACGCAACCGCGACTATTCCCAGGAGGCCCTGAAAACCGTCGACCTCGACCTGCCCCTCGACATCATGGTCGGCCGCCTGTCCGTCGCCAACCAGCAGATGCTGGAAATCGCCCGGAACCTCGTCCGCGAGCCGCGCGTCCTCATCCTCGACGAACCGACGACGGCCCTGACCCTGGTCGAAGCGGAAGCGCTTCTCGGACAGATGGAAATTCTCAAGTCCCGGGGCACCTCGATTATTTTTATTTCCCATAAGCTCGAAGAAATCATGCGGGTGTCGGACCGGATGGTCATCATGCGGGACGGCGCCAAGGTCGGCGAAGTGCGGAAAAACGAAGTCACCCGGGAAGATCTCGTCAAGATGATGGTCGGCGACAAGGAATTCTTCTCCCGGGAAACGTCCCGCCGAACGGTGGCGAAAGACCATGCCGCCGTCCTCACCGCCAAACACCTGAGCCGCGCCAACCGGTTCGACGATATTTCGTTTGAACTCCGGAAGGGCGAGGTGCTCGGCTTTTTTGGTCTCAAGGGAGCCGGGCGGAGCGAACTGTTTACCGCAATTTTCGGAGCCGACCGGATTGATTCGGGCGAATTGACGCTAAAAGGCCAGCCGGTCAGGTTTCGGAGTCCCGAGGAAGCAATCCGCGCCGGCCTCGGCCTGGTGACGGAAGACCGGAAGTTCTCCGGAATTTTCCCCAACATGGACATCAAGAACAACATCGCCATGTCCAATATGAAGAGCGTGTCCGGCCGCCTCGGCACAATCAAGAAGGACAAGCTCACCAGCATTTCTACAGCCTATGTCCGGAAGCTCGGCGTCAAGACCACCTCTAACGAATAGAAGATCCGGAACCTCTCCGGCGGCAACCAGCAAAAGGTGCTTATCTCCCGCTGGCTCCATTCCGACAGCTCCGTTCTCGTCCTGGACGAGCCGACAAAGGGCGTCGACGTCGGCGCGAAACAAGACATCTACGAACAGATCAACCAGTTCGCGCAGGAAGGGAAGGGCGTCGTCGTCATCTCGTCGGAACTGGAAGAGGTGATGCTCCTGAGTGACCGGGTGGCGGTCATGCGGGAAGGGCGCATCCAGGCCATTCTCGGAGACGACGACATCAACGCGACGACGATTATGCATTATGCGGCGGGGTAAAGCGGTGCTTGAATTTGGCGGTCTTGAGTTTTGTTCGAAGAAGAGAATTAGAAAGTTCTTGAGAACGTGTAGACGTTCCAGCAACCAGCTTCTATTTTTAATAAGGAGTTTGCTTTTATGGTTAGTCAGGCCAATGCAAACGTGTCCAAGCCGGGAGTGGCGGAAATCATAAAAGCGAATGCCGTCATCCTCGTCCTGTTTGTCATCATTGCCCTCCTGTCCATCGCCTCGCCGTATTTCCTCACCGTCGGGAACATCATGGACGTGGCGAAACAGGCGTCCATCAACGGCATTATCGCCCTCGGCATGACCTTTGTCATTACGACGGGCGGCATCGACCTGTCGGTCGGGTCGACCTGGGCGCTCAGTGG
>JAJBTL010000450.1 GCA_020860865.1 Planctomycetota bacterium
ATCCCCGGGTCATCGACTGCCCGAGCCCGGGCGCCGGCAGCGTCCACGGCAAGGTCACCCTCGACGCCGTCGCCCAGGACGGCATCCAGTTAAAAGTCAAGGGCCGCGTCACCGTCCGGACCAATTTCGCGCGGCTCGTCGGCGGCGCCACCGACGAGACCATCATCGCCCGCGTCGGCGAAGGCATCGTCTCCGCCATCGGTTCGTCCATCGACTACAAGCAGGTGCTGGAAAACCCGGACCGCATCTCGAAAGCGGTTCTCGCCAAGGGTCTCGACGCCGGCACGGCCTTCGACATCCTGTCCATCGACATTGCCGATGTTGACGTTGGCGAGAACGTCGGGGCAAAGCTGGAAATCGACCGGGCCCAGGCCAAGAAACAGGTGGCCCAGGCCGACGCGGAAAAACGCGCCGCCGAAGCCCGCGCCAGCCAGGCGGAACAGGAAGCCCGGATCTCCGAAATGCGCGCCAAGGTCGTCGCGGCCGAATCGGAAATTCCCCTCGCCATCGCGGAAGCGTTCCGGAGCGGCAATCTCGGCATCATGGACTACTACCGCATGAACAATATCACGGCCTATACCCACATGCGGCGCGCCATCGGGGGACCGAAGGACTAAACCAAGTACCCGCAAAACCGCATAACGCCGCCCGGCCGCGACACGCCCTACCGTCGCGGCCGGGCAAAACCACCGCCGGCTACTTGCACCTGGCAGTCCTCGAAAGAGGCTCTGATTCGCGGTCTATCCGAGGTTGCCATAGGTGGCCACAGCCAGCGCCGCTGCGCCAGCGGGGTACCATTCAACCGCGGACACAGTCTCGCACCGCGACGCTCCCGGCCCTGCGGTTTTCATAATTTCGCATCTGCACGAAAGGCACCTATCGTGTTTGAAATGCTCTTGGAAGCACTCAAGGAACTCTTCGACCCGACGCCAAACCGGCCGCCGCCGCGCCGCCGCGCCAGCCAGTCCGGAACTCCCGGAGGACAACCTGTCTCTCCGGACCAAACGGCCCGGCCAGGCGAGGTCCGGCGGGCGCCGTCCGGCGCGCCGGCCGAAGTGACTATCGAGGACGTGTTCCGTAAACTCCTCACCGGCGAAGACGAGGCCGCCCGCGAAGCGCGGCACCGCGACCGGGAAGCGACGGAACAGGCCGAAACGGCCGGCCGCACCGGGCCGGCGCGGGCAGCCAGGCAATCCGGCCGCCGTTCGGCCAGACAGGGACGGGGCAGTCAGGCCGTTCCGGCCAACGCGGCGCAAGTGGTCGCGCCAAAGCCGCGCCCGGCCCAGGCGGCACGGCCGTTGTCTTTTCAGGAAACCATCGCCCGGGCCGAGCGCCAGGACGCGGTCTTTAAGGAAGAGCAGGACGCGGAAAAGGGCGTATACGGTTTGGAATTCGTCCAGAAGCTCCGGAGTAATCCCGCCGCCGCCCGGGAGGCGTTTGTCTCGGCGGAAATATTCGGGCGACCGCTCAGTGAACGGCGGATGGATTTTTAACGTGATACCGTTATACTTGTATGGAGCCGTTCGCGGCTCGTGAGAAAGGCCGACGGTCCCATGCCGTCGGCCTGCTCAAAACCTCATAGTAAAGGGAGTACTCGCAGTGCAATTACCAGAACCGAAAACCATGATGGACGATCTGCCGCCGGCGCGGATTGTCGAAAAACTGGATGAATACATCATCGGCCAGGCCGACGCCAAGAAGGCCGTCGCCATCGCCATGCGGAACCGTTGGCGCCGCCAGCGCATCCCGGAAGACATGCGCGGCGAAGTGACGCCGAAAAACATCATCATGATCGGCCCCACCGGCGTCGGCAAAACCGAAATCGCCCGCCGCCTCGCCGACATGACCGGCGCGCCGTTCCTCAAGGTCGAAGCCAGCAAATACACGGAAGTCGGCTATCACGGCCGCGACGTCGAATCGATGATCCGGGACCTCGCCAAGGCCGGCATCGCCCAGGCCCAGACCGAAGCCATGACCCGCGTCTCCGAATCGGCCCGGGAAGCGGCGGAGGAACGCGTCCTCGACTTTCTCCTCCCCCGCCCGACCGGCGACTTCGAGTCGGAAGACGGCCAGCAGGCGGCGGAACGCTATTCCCGCACCCGGGAAAAACTCCGTCAGCAATTGCGGAACGGCGGATTCGCGGACAAGAAAATCGAAATCGAAGCCGACGCACCGCCGCCGATGGCCGGCATTTTCGGCGCCGTCGGGTCCGACGAAATGGCCATGGAAATGCAGGAGATGCTCGGGAAAATGATGCCCGGCCGCCGCAAGACCCGCCGCGTCTCCATCCAGGAAGCCCTCGCCATGTTCCAGCAGGAGGAGGCGGCGAAGCTGGTGGACGACGACGCTATCCAACGGGACGGCATCGAACGTGCCGAACAGGGCGGCATCATCTTTATTGACGAAATCGACAAGGTCATCGGTTCCAGCCGATCGGACGGCCCCGACGTCTCCCGGGAAGGCGTCCAGCGGGATCTCCTGCCCATTGTCGAAGGCGCCACCGTGACGACGAAGTACGGGCCGGTGAAGACGGATCACATCCTCTTCATCGCCGCCGGCGCGTTCCACGGGAAAAAGCCGTCCGATCTTATCCCGGAACTGCAGGGCCGATTCCCCATCCGGGTCGAACTGAATCCGCTGAGTAAGGAGGATTTCCGCCAGATCCTGACCCATCCGAAAAACGCCATCTGCAAGCAGTACAAGCTTCTCCTCGAGACTGAAGGCGTGACCCTCGATTTCACAACCGACGCCCTCGAGGCGCTGGCCGGCTTCGCCGCCGACCTTAACCGGTCAACCCAGGACATCGGCGCCCGGCGCCTCCATACCATTATGGAAAAACTCCTCGAGGACGTGTCCTTCAACGCTCCCGACCTCGGCGGCAAGCGTATTGAAATCACCGGCGATACCGTCAGGGGCCGATTGGCCGACATTGCGTCGAACGAGGATCTCTCGCGGTATATATTGTAAATGAACTTCGTTTATAGGCGCACAAATCAAAATCAATGGGATCGGCCAAGCCGGTCCCATTTTCTTATGGCTCCATATATCCACTCCGACCGGCCCGACGACCCAAACCTCTGGCTGCGTGGTAACGGCCATCGGCCAGCCTGAAAAGCGATCAGACAGCCTCGAAGCCGAGCTGGCGTTCGTCGTATTAGTGGATTATCAACTAATTCCGGAAAGTCCCCGCCACCATAAACTAATTTAAATGGAATAAGATATAATAATTCTCCTATCAAATAGAGAAATTTATATTTTATTATTGCATTTCCGACTAAATGATGATAATCTTCTCTATATCCGTTTTCCAGAAATTTTTCCTTATTTATTTGAAAGGGGTTACCATGAGAGGTTTTGCGATGCGGAAGATCGGCCTGGCCGGCTGGATTGAGAAAGAGAAGCCGGTCGCCGGTCCGTACGACGCCATTGTCGAGCCGCTGGCCTTGGCGCCGTGCACGTCGGATATCCACACGGTGTATGAAGGCGCCATGGGCGAAAAGACCGACCTTATCCTCGGCCATGAAGCGGTCGGCCGGGTGGTCGAGGTCGGCCCCGAGGTCAAGTACATCCAGCCGGGCGACCGGGTGGTGGTGCCGGCGATTACCCCGGAATGGCGTTCTGTTGAAATCCAGAACGGTGTCCCGGCCCAGCACTCCGAGGGCATGCTCACCGGCTGGAAGTTTTCGAACATCAAGGACGGCGTGTTCGCCGAATATTTCCACGTCAACGACGCCGACATGAACCTGGCCAAGATGCCCCACAACATCACCCTGGAGCAGGCGGCGATGATGCCGGACATGATGACGACCGGCTTTCACGGCGCGGAACTGGCCGACGTCCAGTACGGCGCGAGCGTTGCCGTCATCGGTATCGGCCCGGTCGGCCTGATGGCTGTGGCGGCGTCCGCCCTCCGTGGCGCCGGCCGCATCTACGCCGTTGGCAGCCGTCCGCGTTGCGTCGAACTGGCGTTGGAATACGGCGCCACCGACAGCATCAACTACCGGAAAGGCGACATTGTCGAACAGATTATCGAAGCGAACAAGGGCGAAGTCGACCACGTCATCGTCGCCGGCGGCAATGAGGACGTCATGAAACAGGCGGTGACGATGTTGAAGCCGGGCGGCACCATCGGCAACATCAACTACTTCGGCACCAGCGAAATCGTCCCGATTCCGCGCCTCGCCTGGGGTTCCGGCATGGCCCACAAGACCATCCGTGGCGGCCTCTGCCCCGGCGGCCGCGGCCGGATGGAACGGATGATTAGCCTTGTCGTGAACGGCCGCGTCGATCCGAGCAAGATGGTCACCCACACCTTTAAAGGCCTGGAAGGCGTCGAAACCGGCCTCGAACTGATGCGGAACAAACCGGCCGAAGTTATCAAGCCGGTCGTCCTGGTGTAGTTCGAATCCCGACGCGTTATACTGATAGTAAAAAGCGCCCCGTGCTCAGCGGGGCGCTTTTTTATTGGGTATTGGTTGCACAGTGCCTGACTTGTCAGTTGCAGCCAGCGGGACATGGACATTGACGACGTTCTTAGTCCACTATCAACTTCCAGTGGCACGCCAGTGATTGGCAACGATATACGAAACTTCTTCTTTTTGCTCTTCGTTCCAGCGTCCGTCCTCACCGGCCGGTGTCCCGAATGAAGCCATTGCCTGAAGCATTTGGTTCATTTGAGAATTGATGAGTTCGGCACCGCCTGCGCTGATCTTTTCCACCTGATAGGAGGATGAACTGAACCAACTCTGAATAGTCACCTGGTCCTCGGTGCCCACAACGTCGATAACCAGATCGTTCCCGTTTTTCGTAAACCAGAGATCCTCGACGTTGATGTCGTCGCCAAAGGCCAAAGCGTCACTCCCACCAGTGTCGTAAATCACGTCGTGACCATCACCTCGGCCAAACAAGTACGTATCGTTACCGTTACCGCCTTCCAGCCGGTCATTGCCCGCGCCACCATGGAGAATATCGTCGTAGTAGCTTCCGCGTAACCTGTTATCACCGTCGTTCCCTACCAGATACGATCCATTCCCCATGGCGTAGGCACTCGTCTCGCCTTCTGCCATGCGAATGGGAAGCGTGTCGAGCTCACTTCCTTCCCATACCGTACCGTCGGAAAACTCTATCGCCTGAATACCGTAAATATTTCTCGCCATAGCGTCATTACAAGAATACCCTTTCTCCACCGTTATCGTCTCGCCGGTTTCCTTGATGCGGACTATAAAGTCGGCAGTTGAGCCACTCCAATTACCCACCTCAAGCTCAATGTCTTCAGGACGCAAATCACCCACCAGCATAAGTACATTACGGCGATCGGTAGTGAACTGGTACTGGTAAATCACGTCATGACCATCACCTCGGCCAAACAGGTACGTATCGTTACCGTTACCGCCTTCAAGCTGGTCATTGCCCGCGCCACCATGGAGAATGTCGTCGCCTTCACCACCATAAAGAATATCGTCACCATCCTCGCCATATAAAACGTCATTCCCTGATCCACCATATAATAGGTCATTACCATCTCCACCGTGAATTCTGTCATGCCCGCCTTTTCCATGAAGTTCATTGGCTTCATGACTCCCAGTGATCATCGTATTTAGCTCATTTGGCGCACAGGTTTTTTCTGTTCCATCGGCAACGATAAAGTTACTGTATACACCACTCACATAAACTGATGTTAAATCATCCGATTCACTATACTCTAAAGCCATTAAATCGGCGCATTCCCTTCCTCTGGCATCATAGGCTTTAAGTTGATTCATAAAATCAATAACTTTTTTAGTGCCTTTATCTCCTTCTTCTATAAGAGAACTAAGCGCCGCATATAAAGAGTCTGTGGTGCCTCCCAGTTTAGTTGCTTGAACTGCTAGTTTATACAAATCGTTGTAGTGCGTACTGAGGAGGAGATAAGATTCTACCTTTGCTTCGTATTCGACGAAATATTCTTTAAGCATTGAAGAATCTCTCGAATGGGGATTCTCATCGTAGCCGCCACTACATAAGAGCTGAAAGTATTCCTTTCCTAATAAGTATTCCATGGCTGTCAGTTTTTGGGCATCAACGTGGCTCCCACGACTAGCTGGATCGAGATCTGATACGCCGGTCCAAGCGAATATTATATCCCAAATTAAAGTTTTTGCGTGCTCGGGATCAGATGCTACGAAATCTTCTACCAGAGCTTTTAGTGTGCCAGTCTCATCTCTCATCATAGCTTGATGAAGGCTTGGAACATTGCCGTAGCCTCTGATGTTGGGGAGTTTTTTGATTTCGTTGGAAACTTCGATCTCGTCTAAATACTTGGTGTCGACAGAATCGCCAACGAACCATACGTCGCTCATTTGACCTGTTGATCCGTCTTCACGGATAAACGAGCCGGTTTGTCTATGTTCGTTTTGATTTTCGTCCACATGGTCCTGTTCCTGGTAGTCCACGTGGAGGCCGGCGATACCCGCTTCCTCAAGTGAGATGAGTTCACCGTCATCAACCACACCATTCCCGTTTTTGTCCTGCCAAAGCTGGAGTTCCGACCAGCGGTCATCGTTCTTATCGACGATGCCGTCACCATTGGAGTCAAACTCGGCCAAGGCTTCAAATCCGTTTGCAGCCTTTTCGCCACTTTCAAGGATAAAGTTATCCCCAAAGAGTTCGCTCCCGTCGTCGATAAGACCATTTTCGTTCCTATCCCATACGAGCAAGGCATCGTTAGATCCTACCCAGCCAGTCTTTTCGGCGAATCGGTTACCGTCGTGATCAAAATAGACCCCCTCCTCAACATTCTTCGTTTCCACGCCGTCACGATCCAAGTCCAGAATTATGGGACTTGGTGTACTTTTTGGAGGGTCACCTGGTGTTGGTTGATCGGGTGTACTGTCATCATCATTGCCGTCTTCATTTGACTCACTCCCGCCACCTCCATCCCCTCCAGTACCGCCACCATTTTCACCTCCGCCTCCTGTACCGTTTCCGCTACCACCCCCGTTTTCATTTCCAGTTCCACCTCCGCTTTCTCCGCCGGAACCACCGGTCCCACCTCCGCTTCCTCCACCACCTCCGTTACCGCCTTTATTACCGCCACCTTTGTT
>JAJBTL010000350.1 GCA_020860865.1 Planctomycetota bacterium
CAGTATGACCGTTCTCCGGGCCCCGGCACCTGACGCTTGACACAACACCCGAACCACCGCCTCCGGATCAAAAACTCCTGCGCACAGCAGCGCATCTCCCGGAAATCGGGCAATCTTTCATCATAGTGTATCCCGCGCCTCCGGGCAAGCCGCTTCTGTCGGGCGGTTGGCTCGCGGTGTTTCTTTTTCATTTTGTAAGGAGAGTGTATGAAATTGCGCCTTGTCCTGGCCGTAGCCTTTGCCGTATCGTTCGTCATGCCGCTGTGCCAGTCCGCCTTCGGCGGCGAAAAGCAGGTTTTCGGCGTCACCCTGATGTCCCTCCGCCATCCGTTCTTCCAGGAAATGAAGGACGAGATGGAGAAGACGGCCGGTGAAATCGCCGTCGTCCTCCGCCTCACCGCCGCCGACTTCGACGCCGGCCAGCCGGTCCGGGAGCTTGACGACTTCGTCCAGCAGCGGGTCAACGCCATCATCCTGGCGCCGTGCGACTCGAAGGCTGTGGCGCCGGCCTTGAAAAAGGCCATCGACGCCGGCATCCCGGTCGTCACCGTCGACGTCGCCGCCGAAGGCGTTGACGTCCTCAGCCACTGCGCGTCGGACAATGTCGCCGGCGGCCGCCTGGCCGGCGGACTGATGGTCGGCGATCTCCAGCGGCGCGGCATCGACTCCGGTATCGTCCTCATCGTCGATCACTCCGGCGTCACCTCCACCGCCCAGCGCGTCCAGGGCTTCAAGGAAGTCGTGGCCCGTGAACTCCCGAACATCCGCATGGAAACGCTCAATGCCATCGGTCAGCGCGACCGCGCCATGGCGGTCACGGAAGACGCCCTCCAGCGCTTCGGCGACAGCCTCGTCGGCGCCTTCGGCATTAACGACGACTGCGCCCTCGGCGCCCTGTCCGCCATCGAACGGGCCGACATGCTCGAGAACATCTCCGTCGTCGGCTACGACCTCGGCGACGAATCCCGCGCCGCCATCCAGGAAGGCCGCATGGTCGGGGACACTGTCCAGTTCCCCTCGAAGATCGGCCGCACCGGCATCATGACCGCCTACGAATTCGTCACCGGCAAGAACACCAACCCGCCCAAGGACAACCCGGTCGAAGTCGGCACCTTCACGAAGGACGGCTTCCGGGATCAGTCGGGCGCCCTGGTCAACTAAGGCAACGCGTGCTCGAAGAAGTAAAGGTTGCGGTTTAAAACGAAGCTGTCAGAGTAATTGTAATGCTTGTCGAAAGCCGGCCGGGAACGTCCGCCAAATGGGATATCGTCCCGGCCGGCTATCATCTGTTTACGTCCGCCAGTATAATGGGGGCATCACCATGACAACATCATATCCAGACACGTTGGCTGATATCGCCGACCTTGAACCTTCGGCCCGCATCGAACGGCTGAAAAGCCGCATGCTGGCGGAACCGCGTTACCTCTCTCTCGAGCAGGCCCTCATCATCACCGAAGTCTACAAGAACAATCCGGACGCCTCGCCCGCCCGGAAGCGGGCCGTCTCCCTCTCGGAAGCGATGCGCCGCATCGCCATCGCCATCGATCCGGAAGAACTCATCGTCGGCAACCGTACCGCCGGCGTCCGCGCCGGGGTGGTTTTCCCGGAAGCCGGGATTTCCTGGATTGACCGGGAAATCGAACACCTTCACACCCGGCCGCAGGACAAGTTCAATGTCCACCCGGAAGACATCGTCACCTTCCGCCAGGTCATCCTTCCCTTCTGGAAAGGGAAAAGCCTCGAAGATACCATCCGGGCAGAAGCCGGCGACCGCGTCGACGCCATCGGCAAGGTGGTCAAGATTAACCAGAAGGACCACGCCCAAGGCCACATCTGCCCTGACACCGAGGCGTGGATTCGGAAAGGCCCGGCCGGCATCGCTGGCGAGGCCAAGGCCAAATTGGCCGACGCCGCCTCGCCTGAAGCGGCGGAGTTTTATGAATGCGTCGTCCTCGTCATGGACGCGGCGTCCGACTTTATGCGACGCTACGCCGAACTGGCCAGAGACCTGGCCCGGACCGACGCGGACAACCGGGACAACCTCCTGGAAGTCGCCCGCATCGCGGACAAATTGGCAACCGCCGGCGCCGACACGTTCCGGGAAGCGGTCCAGTCCCTTTGGTTCCTCTACACCCTTCTTCATCTTGAAAGCAACGCCTCGTCCTTTTCGCCCGGACGGGCTGATCAATATCTGTATCCATATTTCCGCCGCGACATCGATGATGGCCGCCTCGACCTGGCCGGCGCCCTGGAAATCATCGAAGCGCTCTGGCTCAAGTTCAACCAGGTCGTCTATCTCAGGAATTCCCACAGCGCCAGCTTTTTCGCCGGTTTCCCGATTGGCTTCAATGTCGCGCTCGGTGGCATCGACCGGGACGGGAACGACGTCACGAACGAGTTGTCGTTCCTGTTCCTAAAGGCCCAGGCACACATCCTTCTTCTCCAGCCGAACCTGTCCGCCCGGCTCCACGCCGGCACGCCGAAAGCGCTCCTCGACGAGTGTTCGCGGGTCATCGGCATGGGGAGCGGCATGCCGCAGATCTTCAACGACGAAAGCATCGTCCCCGCCCTTATGGCCCAGGGAATCGAAGAGGGCGACGCCAGGGACTACGCCATTGTCGGCTGTGTCGAACTGACCACCCAGGGGAATAACCTCGGCTGGTCCGACGCCGCCATGTTCAACCTGCCGAAGGCGCTCGAACTGGCGTTGAACGACGGCCGCTGCCTCCTCACCGGCCAGCAGCTTGGACCCGCGACCGGCTGCCTCCCTGACTTCTCGACCTACGAGGACGTCGAAACGGCCTTCACCCGGCAGATCGATTATTTCTTCGACGAAATGATCAAAGCCTGCGAAAAGGTGGAGGAAATCCGCCAGCGCCTTCTTCCGACCGCCTTCCTGTCCGGCGTCATCCGGGATTGTCTCGAGAAGGGCCAGGACGTCACCCGGGGCGGCGCCCATTACAACTATTCGGGCATCCAAGCCATCCAGGTCGCCAATGTCGCGGACAGCCTGGCGGCGCTCCGGAAGCTGGTCTATGACGACGGCGTCATCGACCGGACGCGCCTCCTCGAAGCGCTCCGGGACGATTTCGCCGGGGCGGAGGATCTCCGTCAGCGCCTCCTCAATAAAGCGCCGAAATACGGGAACGATGTCGAATGGGTCGACGCCATCGGCGCCAAATGGGTCGCCTACTTCGCCGGGAAGTTCAAGGGCCTCCGGAATTACCGGGGCGGGCCGTACCAGACCGGCATGTACACGGTGAGCGCCCACGTGCCGATGGGCGCCAATGTCGGCGCCAGTCCGGACGGGCGCGGCGCCAGGGCGCCTCTCGCCGACGGCGGCATGTCGGCCGTCTACGGCCGGGACGTGAACGGACCGATCGCGCTTCTGAAGTCGGTGGCGAGAATAGACGGCAAACTCGGTTCCAACGGCACCCTTCTCAACATGAAGTTCCTGCCGCAGTTTTTCCGGACGGAAGAGGGGATTGAGAAATTTTCCTCCCTCCTCCGCGCCTTCGTCGCCCTCCGGATAAACCATGTCCAGTTCAACGTGGTCAACCGGGACGACCTTCTTGCCGCCCAGAAACAGCCGGAACTGTTCCCGAATCTGACCATCCGCGTCGCCGGGTACACCGCTTATTTCACTGAACTGTCCCGGGAACTCCAGGACGAAATCATCGCCCGTACCGCCTACGACGGGGTGTGACGTGACGACGGGCATGGTGTTTTCAGTGCAACGCTTCTCCGTCCACGACGGGCCCGGCATCAGGACAACGGTGTTCCTGAAAGGCTGTCCGCTTCGCTGTCCGTGGTGCCAGAATCCGGAAGGGCTTACCCGATCGGCCCGGGTGTGGAACTTCGACAACCTCTGCGGCGGCTGCGGGAACTGCCTGTCGGTGTGCCCAACGGGCGCGCTCCGAATGGGTCCGGACCGGCGGCCGGTCATCGACCACGACCGCTGCACCGTCTGCGGCGGCTGCATTCGGGAATGCGTCAGGAACGCCCTGGCGGTGGACGGCTGGGAAGTGTCGGCGGCGGAACTGGCGGAGACGCTTTTGGCAGACGCGGTGTTTTATACCGCCGCCGGCGGCGGGGTCAGTTTTTCCGGCGGCGAACCGCTGGCCCAGGCGGATTTTGTCCGGGACGTGGCGGAACGCTGTCACCGGGCCGGCATCAACACGGCGGTGGAAACGTGCCTGGAAGTGCCGTGGGACGCGGTTTTGCCGACTCTCGGCGTAATCGATCATTTCCTTGTCGACATCAAGTTCGCGGATTCCGGGCGGCACCGGTCCGTCACCGGCGTCGGGAACGATCGCATCCTCGACAACTTCCGCCGCCTCGCCCGTGTTCTTCCCGCCGACCGGCTGCGGGTGAGATTGCCGCTCATTCCCGGCTTTACCGCCGAGGCGGACAACATCGCCGAGGTCGCGGATATCGTCAGGGCCGCGAATGCTGAAGTACCGCTTGAACTGCTGAATTTCAATCCGCTTGCCGAGGCGAAGTACCGCCGGATGGCGCTTCGGAATGATTTTCCCTCTGACGCTCGGGCGTATAGCGACGATGAAATGGCGGCTTTCCGCAGTATCGCCGCCGGACGGGTACGGCTGGTGTAGACAAACTTTACCCACCACTCTTTTTTGAACGGGGTGACAAACGCAATGCAATCACTTGACGCGTGTATCGCCAGGGCCGGCGCCGGCGAACCGGTATACATAACCGACTTCCGCGCCCTCCTGGCGGCTCTGCCGGACGACAGCGCCTTCGACCTGACCATATCCGTCGCCAGGCTGGACGGCGGCGTCCGGAACTATCCGGTGCGGCTGCCGTTGGATTCACGCCTCGGTGGCGCGGCCAGGGAGATGGTCAGGGAATACTTTCTTGCCGAAGTGTACAACATCCTGTCGAGCCTTGGCGGCGTGTTGACGTTCCATTGTCCAGGCCATGCCGACGAAGGGAAAGCCTACCGTTCCCATTTTTACGACGCCTTCGGCGTCGCCCTGCCGACGAGCCAACGGCAGGGCTATGGCAAATGCCTGAACGTTCTCGAACGAATGATGGCCGCGCTCCCAGGCGGCGAGGCGCAGCGCTTCTCCTGCACCGTCTCGGATGCGCCCGCCCCGGCCGAATCCGAAATAGCGGCGCCGGTCCCGGCCTTCGGCGTCGCCGAAGTGTTCCGCCGGGCCGCCGGTGGGCTGGACGGGAAGGCACTCCTCGGCATCGATATCGGCGGCACCGACATCAAGCTGGTTCTCGCCCTGGACGGGCGCATCGCCTGCTGCAAAGAATTCGACTGGTATCCGGCCGGCATGGGAACGGTGGAGGAGTTTGTCGAACCGCTTTTCATCCTCCTCGATCTCCTCGCCTGGAAAGGGAGGGCGGTCCGCGACGGGGACGACGAACTGTCGGACATCCTCGCCGCCAGCCTCGGCCGCGAAGCCGGTGTCGAGGAAATGAAGGTGGCCCTGTTCCGCGCCCGGGACGCCCGGGGCGTCTGCGGATTCCGCTACGACGCGGTCGGCCTCTGTTTTCCCGATGTCGTCATCGGCAATAAGATTGTCGGCGGCGAGACCCTGAAGACTCGCGGCATGCGGGACCGCTGGCGGGACGAGTACGACCGCGAATTCGCCAAGCTGACCCACCTGGACGACGTCATCCGTCGCTTCGTTACGGCGGACGGCGCCGTCGGCATCATTAACGACGGATCCATGGCCGCCTTCACCGCCGGCGTCGAGGCCGCGGTTACCGCGCCCGAGTCGGTGGCGGACGGCGTTTTTGCCCATACCCTCGGGACCGAACTCGGGTCCGGTTGGGTGACGGAGACGGGCGTTTTTCCGGATATCCCCCTGGAAGTCTACAATTTCATTATCGATCTCGGCTCCTGGCCGGAACGGGCCCACCAGCCGGACGATGTCCGGAGCGTGAATAATTTCAACACCCGACTCCCCGGCACACTGCAAAAATACACCAGCCAGTCCGGCGTGTTCCGACTCGCTTTCAAGCTGCTTCAGGACAAACGGCCGGACATCATCGACGCGTTTATGGAAAAGGGATTTGTCGTCCGCCGGGACGACGGGCTGTTCATCCCCACCGCGCCCCGTGATATGCGGAAGCCGTTTCTTGAGTACATCATGGAAATGGCCGAACAGTCCGGCGACCCGCTCCTCGGCCGCATTTTCCGGGAGATTGGCGTCGCCCTCGCCGTCACCGGGCGCGAGGTGGACAGGATTCTCCGGCCGGCGGCGCGGCGGCGCATTCTTTTCGGTCGACTGGTGAAACGGCCGGGCTGTTTCGAAGAGATGCGCCGAGGCGTCCTCGGGTACGACCCGGAGGCAGACCTCGCCGTCGCCGACGACTCCATCGCCTTGACGCCGCTCATGCGCGAACTCGGCGCCAGCCGCGAATACTCCATCGCCCAATTCGCCCAGGCCGTCGGGGCGGTGCATTTCGCCAAATATGTTTTGGAAATGAATGACGCAAAGGACACGCATGGCCGATAGTGCGCAGGGCCGGGGATCAATTCTCGGTCGGATGAACAAGCTGTTTTTCGTACTCGTTTTCCTCTGCCTCCTGGTGTGGGTTTTGACCGATGTCTTCGGCGTCGGCAACATCGGCGGCAAGGCGGTGTTCCTCACCCGCCGAAACATCCTGAACGTCCTGAACTAGGTCAGTATCAACGCCGTCATCGCCTTCGGCATGACCCTCGTCATCCTGACAAAAGGCATCGACCTATCTGTCGGCTCGGTGGTGGCGGCGACCGGGGTGTTTCTCTCCGTCCTCTTCGTCGACGCGAAATTGCCGTTGTGGCAGTGCTATGTCCTGACGCTTCTGGCCGGGGCGCTGACCGGATTTTTCAACGGTTCGCTTGTCGCGTTTTTCCGGCTGCCGCCGTTCATTGCCACGCTTGGCAGCTTGACGATATTCCGGGGCATCGGCTTTCTCATGGTCGACGGCCGGGCGAAGTTTATCAGCGACCGCAGCTTCCGCGCTGTCGGGCAGGACTTTTTCATGGGCATCCCCATTGCCGTCCTTGTCATACTGTTCTGTTT
>JAJBTL010000153.1 GCA_020860865.1 Planctomycetota bacterium
AGTATGCACTGGATATACCTTATAGGTCTGGCTTTGGTCGGCTGCGCCCTCCTGTCCCTGGTCTGCGGCATCATGTCCGGTCGGCACGCCGCCGTCGCTTCGGCCGGCCTCGCCGCCAATCTTCGCCGCGACATGTTCGCCCATATCCAGGAATTCGCCTTCTCGAATATTGACAAATTTTCCCAGGCCAGCCTCGTCACGAGGCTGACGACGGATATCACGAACGTTCAGAACGCCACGCAGATGCTTCTTCGGATTCTTGTCCGTAGTCCCCTCATGCTGACGTTTTCCCTTCTTATGGCATTCAAGGTTAACGGGACCGTTTCACTCGTTTTTCTCGCCGTGGCGCCGATTCTGGCGATTGGCCTCTACCTTATAATTACCCGGGCGCATCCAATTTTTGAACAGGTCATCCGCACCTATGACCGCCTGAACACCGTGGTCCGGGAGAACCTCCGGGGCATCCGGGTGGTGAAGGCTTTTGTCCGGGAAGAGGACGAGATTGGCAAGTTCAAGGCGGTGTCCGGGGATATTTATAACGGGTTTTCCCGGGCGGAGCGGCTCCTCAACCTGAACAGCCCGCTGATGCAGTTCGCCATGTATTCGTGCACGCTTCTTCTTTCGTGGATTGGCGCGCAACTGATCGTCACGTCACGGATGACGACGGGGCAACTTATGGGGCTGTTGTCCTACGCCAGCCAAATCCTCATGAGCCTCAATATGCTATCCATGGTCCTTATGATGATGACCGTGTCCCGGGCATCGGCTGAACGCATCGTCCAGGTGCTGGATGAAGAGCCGGCCCTCGCCGATCCGCCGAACCCGGTGACAACGGTGGCGGACGGGTCCATCGAGTTCCGGGATGTCATCTTCGGCTACGGCTCGTGCGACGAGACTATGTGCCTCGAGAACATTACCCTGACGATTCCGTCCGGTTCGACCATTGGCATCATCGGCGGCACCGGCAGCGGCAAAACGACCTTGTCCCAATTGATCCCGCGCCTCTACGACGTCGCCAAGGGGGCGGTCCTCGTCGGCGGTCGGGACGTCCGAGAGTACGGTATCCAGGCGCTCCGGCAGCAGGTGGCGATGGTGCTCCAGAAAAACATCCTGTTCGCCGGCACGGTGCGGGACAACCTCCGCTGGGGCAAGGAGGACGCCACGGACGCGGAACTCCTCGAGGCCTGCCGCCTGGCCCGGGCAGACGAGTTCCTGTCATCCATGCCGGACGGGCTTGACAGCCATATCGAACAGGGCGGCAAGAACCTGTCCGGCGGTCAGCGCCAGCGCCTGTGCATCGCCCGGGCGCTTCTCAAAAATCCGAAAATTATCATCCTCGACGACTCGACCAGCGCAGTCGATTCGAAGACGGATCAGGAAATCCGGAAAGCACTCCGGACCGATCTGGCCGGGATAACCACGATTATCATCGGCCAACGCATCGCGTCGGTCATGGACGCGGACCGGATAATCGTCATGGAAGCGGGGAAAATCGACGGGTTCGCCAGCCATGACGAACTCCTCAGGACGAACGCCATTTACCAGGAAGTGTACAATTCGCAAATCCGGAAAGGGTCGGACCATGACGCCGCCTGAAGTCGGACGGACAGCCAAGGCGGTCGGCGTCGTCAACCCCTGGCGGACGGCGCGGCGCTTACTCGGCTATGTGCTTCGGGATTATCCGGGGCGGCTGGTGCTGGTTCTTGGCTGCATTGTCCTCAGTGCCCTGGCATCGGTGGAAGGGTCGTTGTTCCTTCGGAAGCTCATTGACCAATACATTACACCGCTTCTCGGGCATCCGAATCCGGATTTCGCGCCGCTGTTTCACGCTCTTCTCATCATGGCGGCGATTTATTACGGCGGCGTTATCGCGAACCTTATCCAGAACCTCCTCATGGTAAAATTGAGCCAGGGGGTGCAAAAGGATATCCGGGACAGCATGTTCGCCCAGATGGAACGGTTGCCGATCCGCTTTTTTGATAGCCATTCCTACGGCGATGTCATGAGCCGGTACACGAACGATATCGATACCTTGCGGCAGATGCTGTCCCAAAGCATTCCGCAGGTGTTCAGTTCCCTGGTGACCATCGTTGTCGTGTTTATCGCCATGGTGCAACTAAGCGGCATTATGACCGTGCTCGTCCTCTCCGTTGCCGGCATGGCGTGGATATTGTCCCGCTGGGTCGGGCGGAAAAGCGCGTCGTTTTTCGGGCGGCAGCAGGCGGCCCTGGGCTCCTTGAATGGCTATGTCGAGGAGATGACGAACGGCCTCAAGGTGGTGAAGGTGTTCAACCACGAGGCGGAGAGTATCCGCCAGTTCGATGCCGTGAACGAGGAACTCCGGGACTCCGCCACCAACGCCAACCGCTTTGCCAATATCCTTATGCCGATGATGGTGAACCTCGGGAACCTCCAGTTCGTCCTCGTCGCCGTCGCCGGCGGGGCGCTGGCGGTGGCGGGGAAAGCGCACCTGACGGTCGGAGTCATTGCCGCGTTTTTGCAGTTGAGGCGGTCGTTCAGCATGCCGATTTACCAGGTGTCGCAGGTGGTCATTTGGGTCTTAGTCGCGTTGGCCTGTGCTGAACTCTTCTTCAACCTGTTTTACGAGTTGCCGGAACGGGACGACGGCTACGTCACCCTGGTGAACGCCAGGATGAATGGAGATGAGGTCGTCGAGACGCCGGAGCACACCGGGACCTGGGCCTGGCGCCATCCGCATTCCACGGGCGAAGTGACCTATACGCCGCTTACCGGGGACGTCCGGTTCCTTCATGTCAATTTCGGTTATGTGCCGGAGAAGCGCGTTCTCCACGACATCAGCCTCGACGCCTATGAAGGGGAGAAGGTGGCGTTTGTCGGCTCGACCGGTGCCGGGAAGACGACCATCACCAACCTCATTAACCGGTTCTACGATCTGGACGACGGGAAGATCCGGTACGACAACATCAATATTGAAAAGATCCGGAAGCCGGATCTCCGCCGCTCCCTCGGGATGGTCCTCCAGGAGACGAACCTGTTCACCGGCAGTATCCGGGACAATATCCGCTACGGACGCCTGACCGCCAGCGACGCGGACGTGGAAAGCGCGGCCAAACTGGCCAACGCCGACGCGTTTATCCATCTTCTGCCGAAAGGGTATGAGACGATAATCTCGGACGACGGCGGCGAACTGTCCGAAGGACAGCGGCAGCTTATCGCCATCGCCCGTGCCGCCGTTCTCGATCCGCCCGTCATGATCCTCGATGAAGCGACGTCGTCCATCGACACGCGGACGGAGACGATTGTCCAGAAGGGGATGGATTCCCTGATGCACGGGCGGACCGTGTTCGTCATCGCGCACCGGTTTTCAACAGTGCGGAACGCCGACGTTATCATGGTGCTGGAACACGGGCGGATAATCGAACGCGGGAGCCATGATTACCTCATGGCGAAGCAGGGCAAGTATTACCAGTTGTATACCGGGGCGACCGAGTTGCAGTGACTGGCCGGTCGCGACCGCTTCCGGGGCTTTCCGTATGATTTTCCATGAAAAAACGCCGACCGTGACAGGCCGGCGTTTTTTGTGGCGAGGGGACGCTGCTACCAGTTCGATTGATCACCACCGGGCAGGCGGCGGTCGCGGCGGCCGTCGTCGATGCCGAGACGGAAGTGGGAGACCATGTGGCGGAGCTCTTCCGCCTGTTTCGACAGGTCGCCGGCCGATACCGCCATCTGTTCCGAATTGACCGAGTTTTCCTTGGTGACCTCGTCGATGCGGTTCAGGCTGGTGACGATGAGGCTGATGGCGGACGACTGTTCCTCCGACGCTTCGGCAATGCTCCGGAACAGGGTCGCGACCTTGGATGTCGTGTCGACAATCTGCCGGAACTCCTGGTCGGTCTTGGCCGCCAGCTTAGTGCCGGTGCCCATGAGATCAAGCATCGACGCCACCATGGTGCCGGTTTCGTGGGCGGCCTTGGCGGAGCGGGAGGCGAGGTTCCGGACTTCGTCCGCCACGACGGAGAACCCTTTGCCGTTCCGGCCGGCGCGGGATGCCTCCACCGCCGCGTTCAACGCCAGCAGGTTCGTTTGGAAGGCGATGTCGTCGATGAGTTTGACAACGCTCGCGATCTGCTTGCCGGCCGCTTCAATCTGTGACATGGCGGAACTGAGTTCGACAACGGCGTCGTAGCCCCGGTGGGCGGCGTCCTGGCTGTCGGTGGCGAGGGCGTTGGCACCCTGGGCGTGGCCGGCGTTTTCCTGGGCCTGGCGGTTGACCGTTTCTATCGTTTCGGCGATTTCCCTGAGGACATTCTCCGACGTCTCGACGCCCTGCGACAGGGAGACGGACACGTCCGACACGGCGCTGGCGCCGTCGCCGACCTGGCGGACGGCGTAGTTCACCTGGGTAAGGGCTTCCTTGTTGATTTTCACCATAGCGTTTAAGGCCTTGCCGAGGAGGTCCATGTCGGACCGGAGGCGGATGGTGCGGGTGTAGTCGCCTTTGGCGATATCGTTGGCCATGGAGAATTCGTCGCGGCGGGCCTGGACGAGATCGTGGAGGGAGCGGGCGAGGAGGCCGATTTCGTCGTAGCGGCCCTGGTCCGTGGTGGCGACTTCGGCGTTGATGAAATCGCCCTGGGCGAGGCGGGTCATTTGTCCGGCCATCCGGCGGATGGGGGACGATATGTGCCAGGCCATCCAGATGGCGATAAGGATGACGATGCCGGTCAGGATGATGGTGGTGACGATGAGTTGCATGACGGTCTTCGTCAGGTTTTCGTCGATGGACTGGACCAGCTTGGCCTCGGTGGCCCGGGCCGGGGCGGTGAAGTAGTCGAGGCCGGAACCGATGGCGACAAAGCCGAAACCGCGCCGCGAATGGCCGTTCGCCGCCGACGGGGCGTACTGGCCGGTGTAATAGGGGATGGCGGCGGCGGTGTTCAACTTGTACAGGCCGCTCCAGAGGATGTAGAAGGAGCCGGAGCCGCCGTTTTTCGTCAGATCCATCCAGCCGGTGCACTGGGGCGCGTTATTCAGGTAGCGGCCGTCCAGGCCGATAAGGCCGGCCCGGGTCAGTTCGGGCGCCGGTCGTTTGGACCGCGATTGTTCGTGGAAGGTCGGGATGTCCTTGACGTAGTCGAACCACTTGGCGACGCCGCTCCGCTTCCAGCCCTGGTAGATGGATTCCTCGAGCCACGGCACCTGCGGATCGCCCGTATTCGGATCGGCGCCGAAGATGGAATGGTGCCGGGGATGGCAAATGCTCCGGCACTGGTAGTCCCAGATAAAGGCGTAGTTCCCTTCGTAGGCGGACGGCAGTTCGGTATAGCGTTCGTCCATCGGGGTGATGTGATCGACGAATTCCATGATGTGGTCGTGGTTGAGGGCGAGGGAGGCGTAGCCTATTTTCCTCCCGTTCTCGTCGGCGACCGGGGTGATGAAGCGGACAATGCCTTCGAAGCGGCGGCCGTTCGGGTTTTCCTTGCCGGAATAGGCCTGTTCTTCCGGTTTGTACTCGATGGGGTAGCCCCGGGCGGCGGCGGCGTCGCGGACGGCGTCGGGGACGTACATGCCGATATAATTCGAGCCGACATAGGCGCCGGTGACGTCGGAGACGTAAATTTCGCCGGGGCGGAGACTGGACAGCTTGTCCCAATAGGTCTCGGCTTTGACGAAGGTATTTTCCCGCCGGGAGACGTTTTTCAAGGTCGGGTCGGGACGGTGGCGCCGCTTGGTCGAATCCGGCGGGACGTACTTGACCTGTTCGTTCCCTTCGAGGTCGAAGAAGGCGATTTCGTCGTAGAGGGGGGCATTGATATATTCGAACGTGGATATCGGGATGGCGTGGAAGCCGTCCATGTCCTCGTTTTCCCGGTTGGTGGAGACGCCGGGCGGGTCGTTCGGCTGGACCTCGGTGTCGACCCACGACTGCCGGTCGGGCGCCAGTTCCCACCGGCCCTGCTTGATGAGGCGGCGGCGGGCGCCGTTGACGAAGGCGGCGTAGGCGGCTTGATCGCGGGGCAGGGTGGCGACGTAGCGGATGTCGTCGTCGCGTTCATAGAGGAAGTCGGCGACGGCGCGGGCGGTGTCGGTGGACATGCGTTCGATATTTTTGACCGCGCTGTCATTGAGGGAGGTGGTGGAGTCGAGGACGGCTATTTCCCTGAGGGTGGTGCCGAGCACGACAAACTGGTGCCAGGCGATAAAGGTCAGGATAAAGAGGGGAATCACCTTGACGATGAGGAAAATGACAATCAGCTTTGTCTGCATGCTGAAGCCGTGTCGCCTCAGTAATCCGTAGACGCCGTTCATGCGGTTGGACATACCTGCAGCCTTTCGCTTTTCTGGCCAAGATCGCGTTACTCTACAACTCGTGCCATGGACGGACAGCGTTTTCTTGTGCCCGGACCATGGCGAACGGGCCATACCGCCGTGCCGGAGTACGTCCGGTAGCGGCGTCCACCGTGTCGGGTTGACGACCCGTTCCCGTTTACGGTCAACCCACGGTGTTACCGAATCGTTTAAGTCATACCGTTTGAGGAAAAAAGAGCCAGTAGATTCTTATCGGAACGATTAATTGTTCGTTGCTGCCCGGTGGCGAGTGATTCCCGTCCCATGTCTACAGCTAGTAGCTGGAGAGCATTGTAGTGTTATGGGAGACGGTGTAACGCCTCCCAAGGCTGTCGCAATCAGCCACCGGGCGGAACCGATTCCGACGATGGCTGCGTAGCCGGTCGTTCCGGAATACCATGCAATTTTTGCATCGGAGCGGCATCCATGCCTGTGAATGAATGCGGAACAGGCTTTATTTTTTTGCCAATTGACTCTGGTCAGGTTTTTGCTAAGGTAGAACCTCGTCCCGCCGCCGCAGCCGGTTTAACGGCAGTTCGGCGCGTTTTGTCGGTATTCCCGGGCGAAAAACCGGCGTGCCGGCACTTTTTTCCCGACCACAACGATGCACCACCGCTGTGGAACGCCTTTAAGAGCCTGTTGCTAAATTCCATTCGGGCCGCTTTTCCGCCCTGTCCGCGCTGTGC
>JAJBTL010000336.1 GCA_020860865.1 Planctomycetota bacterium
GTCGATTCGTCCTGAACCGGTTCGGCCGGGGATTCGGTGAGAATGGGTTCCGGTTCGGCCTGCCGCGTCTCCTCGGTCGAGTGTTCGGTTGCGGCTTGGGCTGCCGGAACGGACCGGACCGGTTCGGGCGGCGGCTCGAGAACGGCGGTGGCGCCGGTCGACCGGGGCAGGTCGACATAGTCCGGCATGACATCGGGGACGTTCGGGCTGAGGTTGTCGTGTCTCGGCATGGTGCGGATTCCTCCCGGCGCGGCGACCGCCTGCGCCGCTATAGGCTGTCAATCCTACCAGTATACCTATCCGGCGACTGTTCTGGAACGGTAAAATCAGTCGGGCCGGCGCTGACCCTTAACCCTGTTCGGTCAGGGTTAAAACGTGTCGTGCCACGATCTGGACGCGGTCCGAACGGGTCACTGCTCCCGCCGGGGCGTCGGCGGGATTGTTTTCCGGATATCGTGGAAAAACCCGTCGTAGCGGCCGGAGGCGTAGTCCGGAAAGGTCCAGGGCAGGCTGTGAAAGCCGGTGCCCTTGTACTGAAGGGTGATTTCCGCATAGATATTGTCGTGAAGGTGGATGCGGTGGGCGAAATTCTTGGCGCTGGCGAGAACCACTTTCGCCAGGGTGATGTAACCCGGATCGAGGTTGACGGGACGCCGGAAGCCGTTGGCGAGGCGGTCCGCCAGGGTGATCTCGAGATCGTTGGTGACCAGCTTCCGGCGGGCGATGTCGTCGGTGGAGAACTGGCCGGGCCAGGCCAGGAAGGCGCGGAGCGGTTCGGGGCCGAGTTCGTCCTGGTAATAGTCGGTGTTTTCGAACGGGAAAACCCGGCTACCGCTGGCGGCGGGACCGAAGGCGTCTTCGAGAAGGACGGCGGCGACGGCCAGTTCGGCCGGGCCGGAAGCGAGAATGGCGGTGAAGAAACGCGCGCCTTCCGGGCGGCCGGGCTTCGCCATGTTATTCGAAAATTCCTTCGCACAGGCCTTTCAGCCTGAGGCCCATGGCGTCGACGCGATCCAGTTCCGACAGTTCCAGGCCGGATTCGGCATACAGTTCCTGGAGGTGGGAATGCCAGGCGGTGAAGTTGCTGTACAGTTCGTTGGCAATGGGTTCGGTGCGGGCGTCTTCATCCCACTTGTCGCGGCGGCGGCGCTCCAGTTCCGGCGTCAGGGCGACGAAACAGTGGAGCCAGGACAAGGCATACAACGCGAGGCGGGCGCCAACGAGGGTGGCGGCGTTCCGGGACAGGTCGGTGACGGCGGCCTTCATGGCATCGGCGGCGGAGCGGATGTTCCGGGTGACGGCGAGCCAGTCGATGCGGGCGAGGAACTGGAATTCCTCGTCCGTCTCCGGCCAGCGGCCGAAAGCGGTCTGACGGACAAGCATTTCCTCGGCCGGCGACAGGCCGGGCGGGAAGGCGGCGGCGATGCTGTCCCACATGCCCATGACGGCGGAGGCGGAGTCGCCGTAGAGGAGGTTCGAAAATCTCCAGGCCGCTTCTTCCGGAAGGGCCGGCTGGCCCCAGGCGGTGATGAGGCCGGTGGCTGAGGGATAGAGGAGGTTCTGCCACATGTGGCTGACGCCGATGTCCCGGAACGAAATCATTATTTCTTTCCGGGGCTGGCGGTCGAGATGTTTCAACGCGGCGGCCAGGCGTTTCTGAAAGCCCCGGGAGGTCCGGGACGAAAAACCCGGCACCGGCGACTGGACGCCGAAGACGAGGGGAATGCCGTCCATCTCGGTCGGCGGCGGCGTGGTCCTGTCCCACATCCGGTACCAGCCGGTGACGCCGGAGGCCTTGAGTTCACGGCCGGAAAAACCGGACCGGGCGATGCAGCGGGCGTCGAGGGAGACGTTCTGGAGGCCGACTTCCCCTTTGACGACGGACTCGACGACGAGGCGGCAGGCTTCCTTGTCCGCCGAGGGCGGGCAGGGGTCGTCCAATGCGGCCTGGCTGGCGCCGAAATGCCGCGCCGCCGCCCGCACCGCCGACCAGGCTTCGATGAGGGTCATTTCCTTCGAGAGGATTTTCCCGAGAAGCGGGAGGCGGACGCCGATGGTGATGCCGTAGGACTGGCAGGTCTGGACAAAGGTGTCGAGGCCGGGGAGGTCCCGGTTGGTGTCGAAGCCGTCCCGGATAATAATGTGGAGGCGGTTCGCCTTGAACGTGGCGGCGAAGGAGGCGATTTGCATAAGGAGGCCGATGCCGACCTCGTCCCGCTCCAGTTCGACGGCGAGGGCGCGGACCTGGCAATTGGGGGCGTCTGTTATGAGGCTCCCCGGCAACAGGTCGTCGGAATGGCGGAGGATGGTCATGGCCAGGGTCTGCATGGCGGCGGCCAGGCCTTCCCGTGACGGCGAGGTGATGAGGGCATGGCGGGCCAGGCGGATGGCGTACTGGCCCTGCTCCTTCATCTCCGGGACGTCCTGGAGGAGATCCGGGCGGACGGCCTTGAGGGCGTTATACTGGGCGACGACGACGGCGCCTTCCGGGATCTTCGCCGGGATGCCTTCCAGCAGGGTGCAGCCGAGGCCGGTCCGTGAAGCGAGGGCTTCGCCGAGGACGACGCCGGGGGCGGACGGGGAATAGCCGGGAATCGGCAGGCAATAGATCGCCAGCCCCCGACGCGGATTGTAGACCGCGTCGACATCGCGACAATTCACGACTCCCGGCGCGAGATGGGCCAGGGTATTGTCCAGAAGGGCCATTACGAACTCGTCTCCACCGAATCGATAGGTGCCGATGCCGCGTGAACGCGTCCCCCCGGTTACGCGGTGCGACGTAACCACATTGTGCGGCGGGAATACTTCACATTATCCACATACGTACCGGCCGGCGACAACGCCGGATTCACAACCCGTTCCGCCACTACTGGCGGAACGGGTGAACCGCCGGTACCAAGGGCGCGGCGTCCGGAATGTCTCCAAAAATCGCGCTCAGCTATCTTACCGTTAATCAGTCCCGAAGCAAGACAATAACTCACTGTGAGACATATCGTCGGAACCAGTCATACCAAAGCCACTTTGATTTTCGGGAAACGTCATTCCCAAGCCCGAAGCGCGCATGGAGGTTAATGCTATAGAAAGTCTAGTATTCAGCGCGCTTCGGTATTGTTTCGGCGGTTACGGAGAAAGTTGCTTTTTCATCGTCAAAAACCGGCGTTTCTGGTATACTGGTCCGCCGAGGGGGAGCGTCCACGCTCGGGAGGAGAATCAATGCGCGCCACAAAAATCGTCGCCACCCTGGGTCCGGCGTCGTCATCACCGGACACGATTCGTCAGTTGATCAGGGAAGGGGTGAACGTCTTCCGCCTGAATTTTTCCCACGGCACCCACGAGTCGCATCGGGAAATCATCGGCCGGGTAAGGGAAGCGTCCCGCGAACTCGGCATCGACGTCGCCATCCTCCAGGACCTCTGCGGCCCGAAGGTCAGGGTCGGCCTGATGCAGAGCGGGGCGGTGGAACTCCGGAAAGACGCGACCATCACCATCACCACCCGGGAAGTGCTTGGTACGGAAGAGCTGTTCCAGACCCAGTACGAGGCGCTGCCCCGGGACGTCCGGCCGGGCGACCGCATCCTCCTGGACGACGGCCAGCTCGAACTTGAGGTGCTGTCGGCGGCGGGCGAGGACATCTGCGCCAAGGTCGTCCGGGGCGGCATTCTGAAAAACAACAAGGGGATAAACCTGCCAGGGGTGACGGTGTCGGCGCCGTCGGTGACGGAGAAGGATCTCCACGATCTGACGGTGGGCATCGAGGAAAACCTCGACTTTATCGCCTTGTCCTTTATCCGCCGTCCGGAAGACATGAACCCGGTCCGCGAGGCGCTCCACGCCGCCGGCTGCGACGCGCGGATTATCGCCAAGATTGAAAAACCGGAGGCGGTGGACAATATCGAGGCGATTGTCCGCCATTCGGACGGCATCATGGTGGCGCGGGGCGATCTCGATATCGAAACGCCTTTGGAAAAGGTGCCGATGCTTCAGAAACGCCTTATCCGCCTGGCGAATTCGATGGACCGGTACGTCATCACCGCCACCCAGATGCTCGAGTCGATGACCACGAACGCCATCCCGACCCGGGCCGAGGTGTCGGACGTCGCCAACGCCATTGTCGACGGCACCGATGCCGTCATGCTGTCCGGGGAAACCGCCGCCGGCAACAACCCGGTGGCGGTGGTGAAAATGATGTCCGCCATCGCCGTCGAAACGGAACGCTATCTCCGGACCCATCCGGCGCCGTGGAACTGGTCGTTCTCCCTGTCGTCGGAAAACCCGATGCAGGACGCTCTCGGCCATGCCGCCCTGAAGCTGGTGGAAGACCTTGACGCCAAGGCGGTCGTCATCCACACCCGGACCGGCGGGACAGCCTTGTTCATGTCGAAGTCGCGTCCGTTCGTCCCCATTGTCGCCTTTACGCCGGACGCCGAGGCGGTGCGGCGCCTGAGCCTGTACTGGGGCGTGACGCCGGTGCACGCGCCCGGCATCGAAAACCGCGACCAACTGCGGGAACGCGGCGTCGGTTACCTCCGGGACCGGTCCCTCGTCAAGACCGGCGACAAGGTGGTGATCATCTCCGGGACGACCTTCGGGCAGGTCGGGGCGGCGGACGCCATCATGGTGACGACGGTTCCGTAGCGCGCTGCCGTGTTTACGAAAAAATGAAGAAATAGTTAAGAAGTATAGAAGCACCTTTAGAGGAGGAAGAAGGACAATGGAACTTGAGGAAAACAAGAAGAAACACATTCTCTGCTATGGCGATTCGAACACCTGGGGTTATATCCCGGGCGGCGACGGCGCCAGAATGTCGGCGAACACCCGCTGGCCCGGCGTGTTGTCAAAGCTCCTGCGGACGAACTACCACATCACCGAGGAAGGACTGTGCGGCCGGACGACGGTGCACGACGATCCCTATTCGCCCGGCATCGAGATGAACGGGCTGAAGCTTATCGCCACCATCCTTGACAGCCACAAGCCGATTGACCTCGTCATCATTTTTCTTGGCGTCAACGATTTGAAGTACCGCTTTTCGCCGACGCCGACCGATGTCGCGAACGGCGTCGAAGCACTGGTGCGGGCGGCGGTGCGGCCGGACTTCGGCCCGGCCGGCCGGATGCCACCGGATGTCCTCGTCATCACGCCGCCGGCAATTTGGGAAGTGGCGACAGCCTTCGGCCCGATCTTCAAGGGCGGCAGGGAAAAGTCCATCGAGGTGCGGGATGCATTTACCCAGATGTCGAAACGGACCGGCGTGCCGCTCCTCTATGCCGAGGATTTCGTCGCGTCAGACCCGACGGACGGCGTCCACCTGTCCGAAGAAAGCCACGGCATTCTTGGGCAGGAAGTGGCGAAATGGGTTTTGGAATGGTTCGAGAGTCGCGGGAACTAGGGCGTGTTGACATGAGTCATTTGGGCGCTTTTCGCGCCCGCTCCATCTGGCCGGCACATATCGGTAACCGGGTGTCGTCAGGCCGGTTGGGCAACTGGCGGGTCGGGCGGACATTTTCTGGCTATACCCGTCCATGATATAGTATATCCTCTAGACAATCATATCCGGCCACTCATGGAGTGGCCGGTTTTTTTATGTCCAGGCCTTTTCAAAGGCGGGTGTTGTATTATCATGGAATTGATGTGATTTGGCGTTGTGGAACGGTCGACCATGCCGTTGTGGTCGCGGACAACGGCGTGTAGCAGCGTGGCAGGTGATAAAAGAAGGCGTCGGTGATGGGATGGACAGATAGTTGGCTGACGGCGCTGCGTCACCGCGACGGCAGGCGGCTGGCCGTCATGCCGGTGGGACTGTGGCGTTTTACATGGAATGTGAACCTTCCCCTGCGCTTTTCGGCTTATTCAAGTAATAACCGAAAACGCGGAGAGGACCGATTGCTGTTTAAAAGCGCTGACGGACAACGGCGTGATTGCGTTAAATGAACCGGGTCGAATACCTCCTCTCCGAACCGCTTGTACGGCCCCTACAACCAACAAGCGGTTTTGCACAATGGAAAGGCGGGACTTTGTGGATGGTAAGGCAAAGTCCCGGCGATGTCCGCCCGGTTCCCCTCGTATATGGGCATAACGCTGCCACCATCTCGCCTCGGCGAGATGTTTCTACAAATTTGGCCGTATCAGCGGGTATAATGTCACCCTCCAGCGACTCTCGTGGCGAGAGCTGGCTGCGGAGCGGTGTATACCAATACCGTTTTACACGGTGTCGGCGGGGTACTTCTGATATAACTACGTATAGCGCGAAAATTTAACGCGTAGTTGTCGTCGTTGTACAAATATCGTGTTCACAGAGTGACAGGCGAGGGCGGAACGCTACACGCGTACCGGCTCGGCGCGCCTGGTCGACCACCACCTGTTTCGCCGTTTGGTCAGGCAGTGCCGGCGTATGGCACGTGCCGGCCTGGCGGCTGCATGGGCGTTCTGCACCGGGCGGCCGGAGCCGCTCATGAGGAACAGGCGCCAGGCGGAAAACTTACCGCCGTGGCGTCCCGGTGTAACGCGGATTTTTCATCGGCTTAACCCACGTGACCCGACGCAGGGATGTATTTGCCCTTCATCAACCTTCATGATACGCGCCCAACGGACATTGTCAACAACTTTTTTAGGTTAAACCCTATCACCGGTCGGACAGCCATTATGATTGATAAACAGGCCATATGTGGGCGCTTTTTCTCCTGTTACGGCGATTACTCGCGGCGCGGGCTGGCAAAAATTCTCGGGGTGCGCCAGCCGACGGTGACGGAATGGTCGAGTGGCGGCCGGGTGCCGTGGAATAAATTGAAATACTTATCAGACAGTCAAGGGGTGAGTTGGGACTGGTTGATTGACGGGATTGAGCCGAAGTGGAGCCGAAAAAACCACGCATGCCGGATTCAACCCGCCCGGAGTTTGACGCCGCCCCCATTAACGATCGGTTTTTCTCCCTTTTTCAGCCCATGAGCCAGACAACCATCGCCCGGACTTTCGACATCGCCCCGGCGTCGGTGAACGAGTGGTTCAGCGA
>JAJBTL010000093.1:0-2603 GCA_020860865.1 Planctomycetota bacterium
CCGGCGCCCAACTGGCCGCCCACACGGACAAGGAATTCCGGGACATTGTGGCGGCGACGGAAAAGGTGGCGTTCCTCTTCGAGAACATCGCCGAGGCGTCCGTCTCCCAATCCCAGGCCATGGAGCAGATAGCCGGCGGCTTGAGCCAGATCGATTCGGTCATCCAGGAAAACACCATGAGCGCGGAAAAGACGGCGATGTCCGCCCTCACCCTGTCGAGGCAGGCGGACCAACTGCGGCGCATGGTGTCCCGCTTCAAACTCAGTAATAACGCTTCGATGGCCCGGGCCAGGCGCGGCGGGCAGGAACGGCGGATTGAATTGTCCGGGTACGACCAGGACGCCAGGCTGTTGTCCGGGCCGGACGGGGACAACGGGTAAAGAGCAAGCGGGATTGAAACCTACTTTTTCACCAAAGGGAAAAAAGCGCCAGCATCCACCGATGGAATGCTGGCGCTGTTGTTGTAACGGTTCTTTTACGCTTTCGCGATGAGCCCTTCGTGGCGTCAAGCGAGATTTATCTCCGAAATCTTCTTCCGGAGTTCCAGTACCTTCGGCGGCGACACCGACAGTTCGTCCACGCCCATCCTGAGGAACGCCTCGGTCGCCGACGTGTCGCCGGCCAGTTCGCCGCAGATGCCGACCCAGGCGTCCTTGGCGTGGGCGTTCTGGACAACCAGTTCGATAAGGCGGAAAACCGCCTCGTGGTGCGGATCGCAGAAGCGGTCGAGGCTGGCGTTCTGCCGGTCCACGGCCAGGGTGTACTGGGTAAGGTCGTTCGTGCCGATACTGAAAAAATCCACCATGTCGGCCAGGCGATCGCTGATAACCGCCGCCGCCGGCGTCTCTATCATGACGCCGATTTCCATCGACTCGTTGTACGACACCCCTTCCCGCCTGAGGTCGGCGAAAACGGATTCGATCATGGCCTGCGTCTCTTCCACCTCCCATACCGACGCCACCATCGGGAACATGACGGCAATATTGCCGAAGGCCGACGCCCTGGCCAGGGCGCGGAGCTGCACCCGGAACATGTCCGGGCGGGCAAGGCAGAGCCGCAGTCCCCGGAGGCCGAGGGCGGGGTTTTCTTCCGCGTCCAGGTTGAAGTAGCCTATCTGCTTGTCCGCGCCGATATCGAGGGTGCGGATAATGGATCGCTTGTCGCCCATCTCCTTCGCCACCTTCCGGTAGGCGGCGAACTGGACGTCCTCCTCGGGGAAGACGTCGCTGTCGAGGAAGAGGAATTCGCTCCGGAACAGGCCGATGCCGCCGGCGTCGTACTTTTTCACCAGTTCGATTTCGGACACCGATCCGATGTTCGCGTAGACCAGCACCTCGGTGCCGTCGACGGTGCGGTTCGGCTTGCCCCGGTATTCGAGAAGCATGGCCTGGCGGGCTTTTTCCTCCTCCTGCCTGGCCCGCATGGCCTGGAGCGTGGCCTCGTCCGGGTCGATGTAGATGGTACCGGTAAAGCCGTCGACGATGACGAGTTCCTTGTCCAGCCGGGCCGAAAGATCGTCGCCGACGCCGATGACGGCCGGGAGCCCGAGGGTCCGGGCGAGGATGGCGGTGTGGGAATTACTCGACCCGCCGCCGGTGACGAAGGCGAGGACGCGGCTTTTGTCCAGTTGGATTGTCTCGCTTGGCGTCAAGTCGCGGGCCGCCACCACTATCGGTTCGTTCCCGAGACTCAGATCCGTTTCCTTGCCTTCGAGGCAGTCGAGGAGGCGGTCGGAGATATCCCGGACATCGGCGGCGCGGCCCTGCATGTAGGGGTCGTCCATTTCCGAGAACATGCGGGCGAATTCCTCGCGGGTCACGGACACGGCGTATTCGGCGTTGACGCTTTCATTTGTAATAATGTCCCGGATGGCGTCGAGGTAATCGGTGTCCTCCAGCATCATCTGGTGGATTTCGAAAACGGCGGCCTCTTTTTCGCCGACTTCCCGGAGCGCCTTTTCCTGAAGCGCCGCCACCTGTTCGAGGGCGGCGGCGTGGGACGTTTCGAACCGGGCGCACTCCGCCGCTTCGTCCGGGACGTTCCGTTGGACAACGTTCCGCGTCCGTTGCTCGAGAAAATGCAGTTTGCCGATGGCGATGCCGCCGCAGACGCCTTTACCGTGGAGCGTTTCCATGCGTTGACTCCTCTCTCCATACCGATTTTTTCAGTCGTGCCGACCGTGCCGGGTGACGGCGACCGCCTCCGGACGAACTCTTTCAGATCGTAACCGCTCCGCCCCCGCTTCAGTCCTCCGCGTGGTGGGCGAGGAGAATCGCTTCCGCCTCGCTGTTCCACAAGCCGCAGTGGCGTTGGCAACTGTCCGCCAGCTTCTTGAAGAGCGGGTCTTTTTCGCCAAGTTTCGCGAAATCGTCGATGGCGGTCAGGGGCATGTCGAAGTGGGTATAGGTCAGTTTTTTCCCGCCGGGTATTTTCGGCAGGTTGGCGGTGGCGTCGATAATGCTGTCCATGCCGCCGACGTGGGTGACCATCACCGCCGGACGGATTCGGCCTGCGGCCGACAGCGTGAGAGCGTCGACCATGTCGTCGGTGTTGCCGCCGGTGGTGCCCATGATGTGGGTGCTGATGTAATGGCAATTATAAAG
>JAJBTL010000093.1:2613-6992 GCA_020860865.1 Planctomycetota bacterium
GTCGTAGCCGCTGCCGCCGGTGAGATCCTTCAGGTAGGCGTACTGGTCGTCGTGTTCCCGGGGGTTGACGAAGACGAGTTCGATGCCCGCCTTCCGGGCCTCGTCGGCCGGGAGGAGCTCCCGCGCCCGGGCCAGGCGGGCCGGATCGACGTCCGTCACGACGACGAGGCGCGGCTTGTCGTCGAGGGCGAGCGGGTACTCGGCCGCTCCCAGGCCCATCGGCCCGGCGCCGCCAAGAATGAGGACGGCGCCGCCTTTCTTGACGCCCATGGCGTGATCGTAGTTATGCTTGTTCGTGTGGTACATTGCCTTGTAACCGCCGATGATGCAGGACATCGGTTCGGCGAGGGAGGCTTCGAAATAGCTGTCGCCGTTGTAATGGAGCAGGCAGCCGAGTTCCATCACCTCCTGCGGCACAATGCAATAGGTGCAGGCGCCGCCGTAGTAGCGGTAGGAGTAGCCCGGGGACGCGAGGCTGCCTTTGTAATTGAGGGCGGGCTGCTGGGCGAACTTTTCGCCGGGGCGGAATTCGTCCGCCCACTTCTTCCCGACCTTGACAATGTCCCCGGTGAATTCGTGGCCGATTATAATCGGGTGGACATCAATGTCGGCGGGGGCGCGTTTATGGGCCTTGCCTTGTTTCAGGAGTTTGTAGGTGGACATGCAGATACTGTCGGAGACGACTTTAACGAGGATTTCGTCGTCTTTCATTTCCGGGAGGTCGAATTCCTCCAGGCGGAGATCGTCCGCTCCGTAGAGACGGACAGCGCGGGTACGCATGGTGTGGTGCCTTTCACGGCCAACCCCTCACGGGACGCGGCGCGTCCATATCGCGGGGCGGGGCGATGCGGTTCCGGTTCGCCCCCGTAGTGTTTGTGTGATCCGGCCGGGGCCTATCCTCTGCTCCCCGCCGGGCGGCGGGTCGCGGGCGCCCGCCGTTTAAACTTCGGTGAACGTCACCCGGCCGGCCAGTTCGTTGACAAGGGCGCGGCTGGGCGGCTTGGTGCCGACGGTGGTGACGGCCCCGGCCGACGTCGCCATGGCGAGGCGGGCGGTGTCCCGCCACGACATCCCCTCGGCAGTGCCGTAGGCGATGGCGCCGACCATGCTGTCGCCGGCGCCGACGCTGGAGTGGGCCGTCACCCGAAGTCCCGGGCAGAGAAACGCCTCGTCCGGCGAGACGAACAGCGCGCCGTCCGCACCCATCGACACGGCGATACGGCCGACGCCACGGTCGAGAAGCTGGCGGCAGAGGGCGACAACCTCCCGCACGTCGTCCGTCTCTTCCCGGCCGAAGTACTGGAACAGTTCGAACCGGTTCGGCTTGATAAATGCCGGTCCGGCTTCGACCGCCTGGCGGAAGGCGTCGCCGTCGGCGTCGAGGAATGACAACGCCCCGGTCGGCCGCGCCATGTCGAGAAGTTTTCGGTAACTGTCCGGACCGATGCCGTTCGGGAGACTTCCGGAAAAGACGAACAGCGCATCCGCCCCGGCCTCGGCCTTCACCATGGCGGCGAGGGCGGCGAACTCGTCCGGGCCGACCGTTGGGCCGGGTTCGTTCAATTCCGTCAGTCGACTGCCCCGGTCGAGAACCTTGGTGTTGGTCCGGGTCGGGGCGGCGATGCGGATGAAATTGTGGCGGATAGCCATGCCGTCAAGGGCGCGGACGATTTCCTCGCCGGTGCCGCCGCCGACAAAGCCGGTGGCGAGGGTGTCGCCGCCGAGGGCGGCAATCATCTTCGACACGTTGATACCCTTGCCGCCGGCGTCGATGACGACGTCCCGGAGGCGGTTCAGTTCGCCCGGCCGGAGTTCGTCCAGAACGACGGTCTTGTCGAGGGCCGGGTTCAGGGTGACGGTGACGATGCGCATGGTCAGGCGTCCCTCGTGAGAACATCGTAGAGGGCGTCGGCGTCGCCGGCGGCGACAACGGCGTCGACGGCGGATTCGTCTTCGAAGGCGTCGACGAGGCGCTCGAGGATTTCGATGTGTTCGTCGCCCCGGGCGGCGATGCCGACGACGAGTTTGACAATGCCGTCGTTCCACTGGATGCCGTCCGGATAGGTCATGACGACGAGGCCGGTCGACTTGATGGCGTCCTTGTATTCCTTGGCGCCGTGCGGGATGGCGATGCCATTGCCGATGGCTGTGGAAAAGTCGCGGTCGCGTTCGAGCATGCCGGTAATGTAGCGTTCGTCAACGTAGCCGGCCTTGACCAGCATCTCGCCGGTGCGGCGAATCGCGTCCTCGTGGCCTTCCGAGGCCACGCCGGTGACAATGTTTTCCCGTTTCAGTATTTCCGCCATCGTGTCATCCTTTCAACTTTTGCATGGAAAATTGGAACAATGCCGCGCCGAGAATGCGGCGCATGGCCTCCCCCACCGCCTCACCGTCGCCACGGCAGACCGCCTCGAGAAAGCCGTCCTCCTGAATGAGGCCGCTACTGAGGCAGCCCATGAGTTCGGCCGATTCCCGGCTCGCCCCCGGCGGCAGCAGCATCACCGTCGCCGCCCGCGCTCCGAGGAAGCCGGGATCGGTGAACGCGTCGCCGTCCGGCCGGACAATGCCAAACAGCGGCGTCGCCGTCCCGTCCGTCCGGCAGTGAAGAAGGACGATGCGGAACTCGGGAATGACCTGGGTGGCAACGGCCTCCCGTTTTATAAGGTCGCGGGCGATTGCGTCCCGCCCTGCCGTCGTCGTCCTGAAAAGTCCTCCGGCCGCGCCAGCCAGTTCACGGAAGGTGACGCCAGGTGGCACGACGGCGCTGGCGAAATTCTCCACCAGGCCCCGGACCTGGCGGGCCAAATCTTCCAGTTGCCGGACATTTTCGACAAACGTTCCCGGCGCCTGTTCCCGGATGACCGATTCCACCTGGAGCGTGGCCAGTTCGTTTTCGAGGCGGCTGAGATCGTCGTCCCCGAGTATCGGCGGCACCACCACCGGCGCGCCGTCGTAATTGAGCGGGGTCGTGCTGACGAGGAGGTCGTACCGCTGCCAGTTTTCCCGGTCGCCGTGCCAGCCGACCTCGACCAGCACCCGGGTCGAAAAGGCCTGTTTGACCTGCGAGGCGAGGAGGTACGACGAGCCGATGCCGTGCACGCAGATAATGCCGACGCGCACCGTCCGCCGCCGAGTCCCTTCCTCCCGAAGGCGGAGAAGCGCGGCGCCGAAGTGGGCGGCGACAAGGCTGATTTCGTCCTCGGCTATCCGGTCGCCGTAAGGGCGGAGAACATCGCAGGCGGTGCGGCAGCGTTCCATAATGTCCGGATAGGTCGCGGCAATTTCCGTCCGCATCGGGTCGACTGTGTCGATACGGTGGCGGATGCGGACGGCTGCTGTCCGAAGATGGGCGACGAGGCCGTCCAGGAGGACTTCGTCCAACCGGAGCAGTGGCGCCCGGGCCGGGTCGAACCGGTCAATCATTTCCGCCGCCAGGGCGGCGAGGCCGTCGTCGTCCCGGTCCGGGCGGGGCCGGGGTTTGTTCGGCCGGCACGAGGCCATTTCCACCGTTAGGGCCGCCACTTCGGCCGAGCCGACGTCGATGTTGAACGCTTCAGCGAGCACGGTGGCGAGGCGGTGGGCGTCCCCTGTGAAGGCGTCGTACCTTTCCCCGGCCGCGCCGGTCAGGCGGTGGCCGTCCATGAGGCGTTGGACAAGGACGGCAAGGTAGTTCTGGAACGCGTCCCGGGACTGCGGCGTCATCCAGTCGAGTATCGGGTCGAGGTCCGGCGCGAGATCGAGAATGTCCAGAAGGATGTCCGGGTGCGGATACGGCGCCGTCTCCGCCATCCGGGCCATAAGGGTCAGGACGGTCCGGCGCACCGCCATTTCGTTGCCCTGAATGGCGATGCCGGAGCCGGGTTTCCGGGACAGGAGGAGGCCGCGTTCGGCCAGCCACGGTTCGATGTCGTCCAGATCGTGGCTGATGGTCGGGGCGCTGACCCGGAAGCGCTCCGCGTAGGTGGCAAGCTTGTGGCCGGGCGCCTGGACAATGGCGAGGACGAGCCGGTCCTGGCGGTCCTGGCGATCGGCCGGACTGGAATGGTCGAGCTTTTCCAGATCGCGGAGGAGCGCCGTCTTCGCCGTGGCCGGGCCTTCCAGGGTGACGCCTTCGCCCGGACGCGACCCGACCTCGAGGCCGTAGGAGCCGATGACGGCATCGACATTGGCCAGTTCCCGGAACACGGTCCGCCGACTGACCCGCAGGCGATCCGCCACCTCCCGCACCGGGAGCGGTTCCGGTTCCCGGGCGAGCATGGCGAGAAGGTTGCGGAGGCGCGGCAGGATGGTGGGCAACGGGATTGTCCAATCTATAGTATTTTACGAAATTCTGTGATAATCCGGGTTAGGCGCTGTAAGGAGCGGTAGGGTGATTTTTC
>JAJBTL010000262.1 GCA_020860865.1 Planctomycetota bacterium
GATCTGTTTGTCCCGGCCGAACAGCCCCGGCGGGTGATACCGGATTTCCGTGGTGTCGTCCCGACGATAGCCAGTTCGCCGTGGCCGTCGTTTCCGGCCGATTTGACGTCCATCGCCCTCGTGGCGGCGACGCAGATGGACGGCAGCGTCATGATCCACGAAAAGATGTTTGAAAGCCGGTTGTTTTTCGTCGATCAGTTGTTGGACATGGGGGCCCAGTTGGTCCTGTGCGATCCGCACCGCGCCGTGGTTGTCGGCCGCGCCGCGCTGCACGGAAGCCGCATGCACAGTCCGGACATCCGGGCCGGCATGGCCCTTCTCGGCGCCGCGTTGGCGGCGGAAGGCCGGTCGATTATTGAAAACGTCACCCAGATCGATCGCGGCTACGAACGCATTGACGAACGGCTCAACCGGCTTGGCGCGCATATCGAACGGGTTCCCTGAAAGGGCCCGGGAACGGTTTTGCCGGGCGGCGTTGTGACGCCCTGGCGGAATCGGTCCCGATACGATGGCGCGGGTTTTTTACCGGCTCTCCGCGATGACGCGGGGATGGTCCCGGCGGGTGATAGGGCATTTGACGCACCACCGATGTCTTCTCCAAAGACACGGTGTCGGTGAATGCTCTGGGCGATGGTGGAGGAAGGGCAGGGCGTTTCGCCCCGGCGGTGTTATCGCATCCGAAGCGATGCGACGAGACAGCGCCGGAACGATGGCGAATCCCCCATTCCGGCACGGGCCGGAAGCGCCTGAATACCATTGTCAAACACCCCGGGAAAGTGGCGCATCACCGGGCGCAGTGTGAATAGGGCGGTCCGCCCCGGTTCACTCCGGCGCCGGTGACGAGGTCTCTTTCCCGACCGGGGCAGGGCGCCGCCATATACGGCCGTCCGCCCCCCCCTGGCGATCTCCCCGTCCCGCGTCGGGTCATTTTCTAAAGGTAACTGAGTACATGAATGCACACGAACTTTCGGGAAACGGCGCTGCGGCCGAGGCCGCCGTGGACGTTGACGAATCCGCCATGGCGCGCCCGGACCTCGAACCGGCTGTTTGCGCCAGCGGCCGGGAACCGGTTATCCGCTCGCGGGAGGAACACTCGATTTCCCGCCAGGACATCGACCCGGAGGCTCTCAAGGTCCTCTACCGCCTCGCCCGGAACAACTACACCGCCTATCTTGTCGGCGGCGGCGTCCGGGACCTCCTTCTCGGGCGGAAGCCGAAGGACTTCGACATTTCCACGAACGCGAAGCCGGAGCAAATCCGCGCCCTGTTCCGGAACTGCATCCTCATCGGCCGCCGCTTTCGCCTCGCCCACATCCGCTTCGGCGAAAAGATAATTGAAACGTCGACATTCCGCACCACGCCGAAATGCGAAGCCGATCCGAACGACCCCGACGCCGACCTGTTCCAACGCGACGACAACCTCTTCGGCACTCCGGAAGAGGACGCCCTCCGCCGCGACTTCACCGTGAACGGCCTCTTTTACGACATAGAATCGTTTTCCATCATCGACTACGTCGGTGGTTCCGAAGACCTTGCCGCCCGGCGCATCCGCTCCATCGGCGATGCCAACATTCGCTTCCGGGAGGATCCGGTCCGCATGGTCCGGGCCGTTCGCTTCGCCAGCCGCCTCAATTTCACCATCGACCCGGAGACGGAAGCGGCGATGCACCGCCACGCCGACGAACTGACGAGGGCGTCCCCGGCCCGCCTTCTCGAGGAAATCACCCGGCTTTTCGCCTTTTCGTCAGGCGAACGGGCGGTGCGGCTTCTTTATGAAACCGGACTCCTCGCCATCATCCTGCCGGAAGTGGCGGAGGCGATTGATCACAAGAGTATCGACACCGACCTGTTCTGGCGCCGCCTGGAAGCGCTCGACACCGGTGACACCGTCCTCCCGGACGCCACCCCGGCCCTCATCTTCGCCACCCTTCTCCTGGAACCCTTGAAGCTTCACCTCGGGAAGGACTGGGATTTCGACACCACGCCGAAATTCAAGTGCGACAAGGTCCGCGCCTTCCTGGACCCGCTGGCGCAGCGGCTCCGCTTCCCCCGGAAGCTGGTCGACCGCATCGTCCACATGTATTTTTCCCAGCACCGTTTTTCCGCCGCCATCAACCGGGGAAAGCGCGGTTCCATTTCGAACTTCGTCACCCAGGACGCCTTCCACGAATCCCTGGCCCTGGCCGAAATCGTCCTCGCCGCCGAAAACGGCCAGCATTCCCGCCTCAAACTCTGGCGCGACATGCTGGCGGAACGCATGTACGGCCGCGACGACAGCCCTGGCGGTAGAGCCGAACGCCACGACCGTGACCGTGACCGCGATCGTCACCGGTCAAACGGCAACCGGGTCAAGGTGGAGGTTCCGGAAAAGGAAGACGACGGCGACGACGCGGCCAACTCTCCGGCCGACGAACTCGGCCGCAAGCTGAGCCGTTCCGCCCGCCGCCGTCCGAACAAGCGGCTCCGCCGTCACCAGAACAGTGAAGAGCGGCCAATCCCGTCGCCGGAAATAACCAGCGCGGCCAAGGGCGAAGCGGAAGAACCGCGTGCCGCCGCGCAGCCGAAAGCGTCGGCGAATACGGCCGCTCCGACAACGCCGCCGCCGGCGACGTCAAATGCGGACGCAACCGCGGACGCAACCGCGACTCTGACCGCACCGACGGCCGAAGCGCCGTCCGCCTCCCGTTCCAGCCGGTCGCGCCGTGGCAAGGGAAGAAAAAAAGCCGAAGCCTCGGCCGAACCGTCAACCGAAACGGCGGGCGTCGCCCCGGTCGAACAGCCGAAACGCGCCGCCCCCGCCAAGGCCGAATCGGGCGTGCGGGCGGTTGAATCCGCCGCCGCGACCGAGTCCAGGAAAACATCGGAGTCATCCCGGGCTGACCGGCAAAAACGGGGACGCGGCCGTCGCACCGCCGCCAAGGCCTCGGCCCAGGCCGACGGCGAGCCGGTGCAGCCGCCGCACATCCCGGACGAGGCGCTGTTGGAAAATCCGACGCCGCTCACCGCCGCCTCGTTCTGGTCGAAACCCGCTCCCGAGCCGGAACCGGAACCGGTCAAGAAGGGCAGGGCGAAAAAAGCCAAGGGCGACGAGACCAAAAAGAAGACCACCAAGGCCAAAGCGGCCAAGGCGGACAAAGGCGCTGCCAAGGAAAAAGCCCCGGCCCCGGACAAGCCCCTCACCATCGACAAGGCCGACGAAGCCGACACGCCGATGCATTGGTTGGATGAGATCTAAATGCCATGAATGGTGGACGGATCTATTCCGAAAAGCTTGAACGATACACGAGGCAAAGGGAAAAGTACGTGATATGGAGCATGGTGAGAATGGAGTCTCTGGCACGCCGCTAACAGTGCATGAGCGAGGAGTCTCGGGAAAGCCGACCGCATTCGACAAATTGATGCAATCGCCGCAATGAAAGGCGGCGAAAATGCGGCAGGATCCGGTAACAAACATCGTTTTTTCCGATAATGAACGGTACGATGGAGCGACTTTCATCGTCGACCAGCTTTGGAAAACGGAATGCACCATTGAATTGAAGAAACGTCTTGAGGGAATGGAACCGGTGTTCATCACCATGCCGAGTACCAGCCGCCAGAATGTTTTGCCTCAGGTTTTGGCGGGTAAATTACAGGAAGAGTTAGGCGGAACCATTCTCTCGGGCGAGGTTATCTCCGCGCCGCTGTTCGATAAGGAAATGAAGACGGTGCCGAGCACGGAACGCCCTTTTGTTCCACGCGAGTTTTTTCTCCATAGTCCCTATGCACTGCGGAAGGAAACGGCGGGTAAGGCGGTTGTCGTTGTTGAGGACGTTTTTTCATCCGGCGCGTCGGCCAAGGCATTCTGCGATACCCTGAAAGATTCCAAAATCCAGGTGCACACGGTTGCGGGCCTGTTGGGCGATAGCCGTTTGGTCGCCGAACCGCAAATGGTGATTAAACTTCAAAAACGATGAAGCAAGCAGGAATTGAAGGGATCAAGGCCGAGGATGTTGGTAGAATACTATTAAGAGGCCAAGTCAGTACTCTCATCGAGGAAATCAATAAAGTTCTCAGTATGGATGTGAAGGAGAGAACCGGTGGTTACGAAAGAATTACCAAAGGTCTACAGAGGGTACTCGACAGCAGAGCTACTCGCCTTGCTGGACAAAATTTCTGGCGGGGTAAAGGAAGAGTCGAATAATCCACCGGAAATGATGATCGCGCTGGCCGCCCTGGCGCACGAATTCAAACTGACCCCGGAGGCGAGGATCGGGGATCTCACGATGCGGCGTAGTCATGAGAGATCCACGGCGGACAAATAAAGCCCGCCAGGAGCTTGGGCGGCCAGTCCGCCGTGGTCGGCCACCGCGCAAGCTCGTCGGAGTTATTTACACCGTCGGCCCAATCAACATAAAATATTCCGGATTTTTTCCTTTCCCGCCAAGAAACGGCGTCATCGCCGGTCCCTTTACGGGCAGTCCGTAGGACGCCGCTGTCGCGCTCACGTCCCGGACGATCCGGTCGAGGGCGGAGTCGAGGACGCGGCCCTTCCCTTTATGCATCTCGCCGGGGAGCGTCTCGTACTGCGGTTTCAGGAGGCTCAGGACGTACCCGCCCGTTTCGACGAGGGACAGGGCTTTCGGGAGCACCCGTTCCTGTTTTGTCCAGCCGACGTCCGACGTCACCAGTTTGACCTTTTCCGGGAGTTCGACAAACAGCGCGTTGGTCCGTTCGTGAAGAACCACCCGGGGATCATTCCGGAGCTTCCAGGCGAATGTCCCGTAACAGGTATCCACGGCATGCACCCGTTTCGCGCCGGACTGAAGCAGGGCGTCGACAAAGCCGCCGACGTGCGAGCCAAGGTCGCAGCAGACCCAGCCGTCCGGCTTGAGCCCGGCCCACTGGAGTCCCCATTCCATCTTGTCGCCGCCGCGCCCGACATAGCGGGACGATTCCGCCACCGGTTCTGGCGTCGTCGCCGGCTTCGGCATCATCCGCCCGGATATTCTTTTTGGCATTGTGACCACCCCCTTCAGGCGCTTTCCTGACTTCCTGATGAAACGCGTACAGTCCCCGTCAATTCTGGCAAAATCGTCTCCGCCGCCCGCCGCCCGCGTTCGAACAATTCGTCAATCCGGCTGAAATCCCCCCAAAACACGTCCGAAACATCCAGCTTAAGGAGGTGATCCGCCCGGTCGATTTCCACCTGGTTCAGCGTTTCACTTTGGACCGACATGATACGCCGCACCACGTCGAACCCGGACAGGCACTCGAGCGGCGTCTCTAAGGGAGCGCAGATGTCGACGGCGAGGACCCGCTCCGCCCCGAGGGTGCGGCACAGGCTTACCGGTACCGGACAGACCGGCGCGGCGTCGGCGTACTGGCAGTTGTTCCATGGAAACGGGGCAAAAACGAGGCCGATGGCGACGCCGGCCTTGAGAGCGGGAGCGAGCGGGCCCTCTAGGTGATCCTCGCAGCGGCCGGTGGTGAGGTTGATGGCATTTGCCGCGAACGGCAGTTTCAGTTGGTCGAACCGGACATCGTCCTTGCCGAAGAAATCGTCAATCGCCGCGTTGACCGGATGGAAACGGCGGAGTCCTTTCCGGAACGATATCACCCCGGCAACCGACGCTGTCGCGAATTTTCTGGCCAGGCTCCCGAAAAAGCCGGGCCGCCGGTGGAGGCCGTCCCCTTTGTCCTGACGGATAAGCCCGCCGAAATGCGACGACTTCCGGAACGAGTCGAGGATGCGGCGGATGGCCTGCTCGCCGGACGGGTCCATCGCGTACAGGGCGCCAAGGACCGCCCCCATGGACGAGCCGGATAGGCAGGCGGGCCGAATCCCGGCCTCGTCCAGGCGGGAAATGACGCCGAGGTGAACAAATGCCCGGCCGCCGCCGCCGCCGAGGGCGATGCCGAGTCGCGGACTGGTTGTCATGGTTTTCGCTGTCGACCTTCCGTTAACACCGGGGGATGCCCTCGGGCCGCGCCGGTCGGGCGCCCGTCCGCCCTGGCCAATTGAACTATAGGTATGGCCGGGACGATTGTCAATCCGCTGGCGGCGGCGAGAGGTTCCGGGAGAGCGGTAACAATCCGTGGATGGCGGCGGATTGTGAAAAAACGCGCCATTTCCTCCTTGCGCTGTGGGGGGAAGAGGTGTATCATTTCGGACTTTGCGGCGCACCCTTTCGCTCTGAGGGTGCGCTGGTCTCGTATCGGGTCGGGCCGGCGGCGGTCCGCTTTCCCGTGTTGTCGGAGCGACTCGAAGTTATTTTACCTCTAATCTTTATGTAGATGCGAGAGTACTTTTATAAAAGGAAAAAAAGATCAATGGCCGAATCAACGTCCGAAGCCCCGGTCATCACCCAGGGCCAAACCACCGCAGCCGCCAACGGCGCCCACGCCACCGAAGTGGAACCCGTCGTCACCGCCGAAGTCCAGGAAGCGCCGCCGAGCATCTGGTCCAACTGGCTCCTCTGGGCGGTTATCGCCATGTGGATCTGGTTCCTCTTCGGGAACAAGAAGCGCCGCCTCGCCAAGGCCCAGGAAAAGAAGGAACGGGAACGCCGCGAAGCGCTCGTCAAGGGCGATAAACTCATCACCATCGGCCGCATGCACGGGACCGTTGTCGGCCTTACCGACACCACCGTCACTATCAAGCCGGACCCGAAGTCCGACTATACCATGACCTTCGACAGGCAGGCGATTTTCCGCGTTCTTCCCCGTCCGGGCGAAGAAGATCCCGCCGCCCCGGAGGCCGCCGCGAAGTAGCGGCGCCTTGCCGGCACTCCGGCACCTGGTACGTCTGACCCGATTCATTAACCCTTTTTTTACCGTGAAGAGCCTGCCCGGCCGGGAACGACGGTTCCCCGAACCCCCGGTCGCGCCAGGACTCGATGTGGCGGGAGCATAGAGGCATGTTCAACTACTTTACTGCGCAAGTCGTCGTCGTGGCCCGTATGGTTAGCGGCTGCGGAATTCTCATG
>JAJBTL010000408.1:0-3267 GCA_020860865.1 Planctomycetota bacterium
TCCGGGAAGTGTTCCCCATCGAGTCCTACGACGGCTCCGTCAGCCTCGAATATATCGAATACCAGATAGGCGAGCCCCGGCATACCCCTGACGAATGCCGCGCCCTTCGGCTTACCTATGCCGGTCCCCTCAAGATCAAGGTCCGCCTCTCCGGTAAGGTGACGGTGGAGGAATGGGTCTATCTCGGCGAAATCCCCCTCATGATCGGCGGCGGCGAATTCGTCGTCAACGGCGCCGAACGTGTCATTGTCACCCAGCTCCAGCGTTCGCCCGGCTGCGACTTCTCGTCCGAGGTCCACTCGTCCGGCAAGCGGCTCCACTCCTGCCGCATCATTCCGGAACGCGGCTCCTGGATTCAGGTGGAAGTGACGTCGAAGGATCAGCTTAACATCCGTATCGACCGTTCCGGCAAGATTGCCGCCACCACCTTCCTCCGCGCCCTCGCGGTGGAGATGGACGAAACGACCAATACTCCCGTCGTCTACGACATCGGCAAGTCCACCTCCGGCGGCGAAGGCCGTCGTATCGAGCAGTGGTCGCCGATTCTCGATTCGGACGACGACATCCTCCGCGCCTTCCACCCGGTGGTGGAGTATCCGCTCACCGAAGAGACGCTGGATGTCCTTGACAAGATGGAACGCGAAAACAAGCCGCTGCCGCTGTGCGTCAGCCGCGTTGTTGATTACATAAACTGCCAGGTCATTATCCCGTCCTGCACCCGCCTGACCCGCGCCAGCCTCGAGCGGCGCATCGAAGACGGCCAGACCAAGGGGAACGACCGGCCGATGGTATTTTCGAAGCTTCGTGAAGCCGGCGTCGAGGCCCTTGAAGTCATCGGCACCGTCAACGAAGAAGGCGTCTTCGAAGGTCTCGAGGATGAACTCATCGCCACCACCCTCCTGGACGACCGTGAACGCGTCGAGAAATGGGGGAACGGTGTTATCCGTGATATTCTCCGCGCCTCTGACGCGAACAAGAAACTGAAAGCGCTCCTGTCCGGCGCCGACGGCGCCAGCGCCGAAGTCGTCGCCCGTGCCGTCCGGGACGCCATGGCCTCGGCCCGCGACGGCCGGGAGTCGAAGCCCAGGAGTGTCGGCGCCTTCTTTATTGAAGAAGTGGACGGCGACCGGGAAACGCTTGACCAAATAGAAGCCAACGTCGGATCCGGCCTCCTCGCCGACCTTGCCATCCGGGATACCCTCTCGGAAGGCGGCGACGCCAAGAAGCTCAAGGAAAACATCTTCAACCGCATGGCCTGGCGCGTCGCCTGGTCCGGCGGCCTCGACCGGGCCCAGTACATCTGGTCGCTCCTTGAAATCTATAAGCGGCTCCGCCCTGGCACTCCGGCCAGTCGCGACAAGGCGCAGGAATTGTTTTTTGAACGATTCTTCGACGAAAAGCGCTATTCGTTCGGCGAAATCGGCCGTTTCCGCCTGAACCGGAAGTTCAACATCCAGGGCGACGAGCGGATGACCATGTCCGACATGGACTTCCTCAATATCTGCCATTACCTCCTGAAGCTCCGCGCCGACGAAGGCAACATCGACGACATTGACCACTTGGAAAACCGCCGCATCCGCACCATCAAGGATCTGGTGATGTCGGAACTGCGGAGCGCCATGGTCAAACTCCGCCGGAGCACGCGGGAACAGATGGTCATCAAGGCGGCCGGCAACGAGCAGGCCAGCCTCGGCGAAGTATTCGGCTACGACGTTCTCGACGCCGGCACAACCGAACTCGAGAAGGGCGCGGCCCTGTCCGAGGTCGATTACAAGGCGGCGGTGAAGAAATGGGGCTCGTCCGCCTTTGAAGCGAAAAAGCGTCCGCTGAAGTTGATGGTCGCCATGAAGCCGGACCCGCAGTTCCGCATTCCGGTCGGGAAGATTGTCACCGAAGCGGAAGCCTTGTCCATGCAGCAGGAAGAGACGAAGGCGGAATTTGTCGAACTGCCGCAGAAGGACTGGCTCATCGTCGACCCGATGGAAACGGATCTGGTCGAAGGCGACATTATTTCCGACGAGGACTACCAGGCGGCCCAACGGAAAAACGGCATCGGTTCCTTCGCCGCGTTGACACTCAACCTGAAAAAGGGCGACGGCATCGACGGCGGCTTGTACCGGGCCTATCAGGAGAAGTACGGCCCGATCCCCGGGATGGCCCTCCAGAACCTTATCCGCCCGCACCAGCTCCTCAATGCCGTGACGGTATCGGCGGCGATTGAATACTTCTTCGCCCGGGGCGAACTGTCCCAGGTCGTCGACCAGTCGAACCCGCTGTCGCAGCTTGTGCACGAACGTCGTCTGTCCGCCCTCGGTCCCGGCGGTCTGAACCGGAAACGCGCCGGCTTTGAAGTCCGAGACGTGCATACGTCCCACTACGGCCGCATCTGCCCGGTCGAGACGCCTGAAGGCACGAACATCGGCCTTATCGTCTCCCTCGCGAACTACGCGGCGGTGAACGATCTCGGCTTCCTCATCACGCCGTACTACGCGGTGGAGAACGGGCGCATCACCGATGAAATAGTCTGGCTCCGCGCCGATCAAGAGGACAACCACTACATCGCCCAGGCCGATGTCGAGGTCGACGAACAGGGGAACATCCTGGTCGAGCGGCCCATCTGTCGCCACAACGAAGACTTTATGCATTGTAACCGCGACCAGCTCACCCTGGTCGACGTGAGCCCGAAACAGCTGGTCGGCATTTCGGCGTCCCTCATTCCGTTCCTCGAACACGACGACGCGAACCGGGCGCTCATGGGTTCGAACATGCAGAGGCAGGCGGTGCCGCTTGTCCGTCCGGACATTCCGCTCATCGGCACCGGCATGGAGAAGGAAGTGGTTCGCCACTCCGGCATGGTGGCCCGGGCCCGGGAAGACGGCGAAGTTCTGTACGCGGACTCTCTCCGGATTATCGTCAGTTCAAAAGAACTCACGTCCGGCCGCCGCGTCTACCGTCTCCATAAATATAAAGGCCTGAACGATGGCACCACCCTGAACCAGACGCCGCTTGTCCGCGCCGGCGACTTCGTGAAGAAGGGCGACCCGCTCACCGAAGGCGCCGCCACCAAGGGCGGTGAACTCGCCCTCGGCAAGAACGTCATGGTGGCGTTCATCTCGTTCGAAGGCTGCAACTTCGAGGACGCGATTCTTGTCTCTGAAAAGCTTATCCGCGAGGACGCCTACACGTCGGTTCATATCGAGGAATTCTCCTGTGAAATCCGCGAGACCAAGGTCGGCGCCGAAGAAATCACCCGGGACATCCCGGGCG
>JAJBTL010000408.1:3277-6959 GCA_020860865.1 Planctomycetota bacterium
TCCCGGGCGTCAGTGAAGCCGCCCTCGCGAACCTCGACGACACCGGCCTTATCCGCATCGGCACCAAGGTCGAGCCCGGCGACATCCTTGTCGGCAAAATCGCGCCGAAGGCGAAGTCGGAATTTTCGTCCGAGGAAAAACTGCTCCGCGCCATCTTTGGCCGGGCCGGCGAAGATGTGAAAAACGACTCCCTCATTGTTCCTCCGGGAACCGAGGGGTATGTCATCAATGTGAAACGGTTCTCCCGCCGTGGCGTCGGCGCCATGTCGTCGGATGTCGATCCGGAAGCCGGTCTTGCCCGTGCCCTGGAAGCGCTCGGCGAAATGGGCGGCGACGTTGAGACGACCCTGCCGGCGGCGGCCTTGGGCGAAGAGTCCATCGGCGGCCGGTCGCGCCGGGGCGAGTCGAAAACCAACCAGGAAGCGGCGGTGAAGTCCGCCATCAAGAAGCTGGAAACGGTCACGCGGGAAAAGATCGTCGAGGAAATCAACCTCAAGTTCAAGCGTCTTACCGACGCCCTCGGCGGCGCCCCGGTGAACAAGAAGACCGGCAAGGTGCTGAAGATTCCGCGCCAGGCCGATTATGAACGGATGATGGAACTCCAGGAACAGTGCCAGTTCGGCGACCTGGACACGCCGGAATCGAAGCGGGAACGGGTCAAGTCCATCTGCCTCGAACACGACAGGCGTATCCGCTTCCTGGAAACGCGCTGCGAAGTGGAAGTCGGCCGTCTCCGCCGTGGCGATGAACTGCGGCCGGGCGTTCTTGAACTCGTCAAGGTCTATGTCGCGGTGAAGCGGAAATTGAGCCTCGGCGACAAGATGGCCGGCCGCCACGGGAACAAGGGCGTTGTCGCCCGGATTCTGCCGGAAGAGGACATGCCGTTCCTCGAAGACGGCACGCCGGTCGAAATGGTCCTGAACCCCCTCGGCGTTCCGTCCCGAATGAATGTCGGGCAGATCCTCGAGACCCACCTCGGCTGGGCCGGCGCCACTCTTGGCTTCCGGGTGGTGACGCCGGTGTTTGACGGCGCTACCGAAGAGGAGATCCACGAGGCGCTCCGCGAGGCCGGATTGCCGGAGGACGGCAAGGCCGTTCTCTACGACGGCCGCACCGGCGAGTCGTTCCACGAAAAGGTCACTGTCGGCAACATGTACATGTTGAAGCTGCACCACCTCGTCGCGGAAAAGATTCACGCCCGCGCCACCGGTCCCTACAGCCTTATCACCCAGCAGCCGCTTGGCGGCAAGGCCAGGAACGGCGGTCAGCGTTTTGGTGAAATGGAAGTCTGGGCGCTCGAGGCCTACGGCGCCGCCAACATCCTTCAGGAGCTTCTCACCTTCAAGTCGGACGACGTGGACGGCCGGACGAAGATCTACGAAGCGATAGTGAAGGGCGAGAGCACGGTCGAACCCGGCATGCCGGTGTCGTTCGACGTTCTCTGCAACGAAATACGCGGCATTGGCCTGAATATCAAGCTGGAACGGTCCAACCACCAGCTTACCCAGGAAGACGAGGAGTAGAGCCGTCCGCCGATCAGAGCCAACCGTGTTTTTCGAGTGACTGAATCAAAAGTAACGCAGGTGAAGCGGTGCCGGCGGCGAGGAATGAGAGTGTTGACCATTTCCGCCGCCGGATTCGCTTTTTCAAATAGAGGATTCACCCATGCCTGAAATGAGCTATGAGCATATCAACGACTACGGCTCCATTACCATCTCTCTCGCGAGTCCGAACGACATCCGGTCCTGGTCCTACGGCGAAGTCAAGACGCCGGAGACGATCAACTACCGCACCTACCGTCCGGAAAAGGACGGCCTGTTCTGCGAACGGATCTTCGGCCCGGAACGCGATTGGGAATGTTCCTGCGGCAAGTTCAAGGGCATTAAATACAAAGACATTATTTGCGACCGCTGTGGCGTGAAGATCACCCACTCCAAGGTCCGTCGTACCCGCATGGGCCATATCAACCTCGCCGTGCCGGTGGTGCATATCTGGTTCTTCCGCGCCATGCCGTCGCGGCTCGGGACGCTCCTCGGCATCAAGTCGACGGCGCTCCAACAGATCATCTATTTCCAGCGTTATGTCGTCACCGATCCGGGCGACACGCCGCTGAAGAAAGCCGAAGTTCTTTCCGAAGACGGCTACCGCGAAGCGCGGGATAAATACGGTTCCTCGTTCAAGGCGATGATGGGCGCCGAGTCTGTCCGCGAACTCCTGAAAGGGCTCGACCTCATCACACTCGAGCAGGAACTGAAGGAACAGCTCGCCGTCTGCACCCAGAAGCTGAAAACGGAAACGCTCGTCAAGCGCCTCCGTCTCGTTCAGGCCCTTATCGCCGGCAAGAACGATCCGGCCTGGATGGTCATGGACGTCGTGCCGGTCATCCCGCCGGACCTCCGCCCGCTTGTCCCGCTGGACAGCGGCAACTTCGCCACGTCCGACCTGAACGACCTGTACCGGCGCGTCATCTACCGGAACAACCGTCTCGCGAAGCTCCTCGACCTGAACGCGCCGTCCGTCATTATCCGGAATGAAAAGCGCATGCTCCAGCAGGCCGTCGACGCCCTCTTCGACAACAGCCGCTGCAAGCGTCCGGTCCAGGGCGCCGGCAACCGGCCGCTGAAGTCGCTGACCGATATGACTAAAGGCAAGCAGGGTCGTTTCCGCGCCAACCTCCTTGGTAAGCGCGTCGACTATTCCGCCCGTTCCGTCATCATCGTCGGCCCGGAACTGAAGCTCGACCAGGTCGGTCTCCCGAAGAAAATCGCCCTGGAACTGTTCCAGCCGTTCATTATCCGGAAGCTCAAGGAAAAGGGCCTCGCCGATACCATCAAGTCGGCGAAGACCATGCTTGAGCGGAAGGACGAGGAAATCTGGGACGTCCTCGAGGAAGTCATCGAAGGCCACCCGGTCATGCTGAACCGCGCGCCGACCCTGCACCGAATGGGCATCCAGGCCTTTTATCCGGTGCTTGTCGAAGGCGAGGCCATCCGTATCCATCCGCTCGTCTGTTCCGGCTTCAACGCCGACTTCGACGGCGACCAGATGGCTGTCCACCTCCCCCTGACCGTCGAGTCGCAGGTGGAAGCGTCGCTCCTGATGATTTCAACGGCGAACATCTTCTCGCCCGCCCACGGCAACCCGATCATCACGGCGGACCTGGACATCGTTCTCGGCTGTTACTACCTGACCCTTATCCGGCCCGGCCTCAAGGGCGAAGGCATGGTGTTCAAGGACATCATGGACGCCATCGAAGCGTATGAGGAAAACCTTATCCACCTCCAGGCCCGGATCTATGTCCGGATGCCGGCCGATGCCGAAGCGGTCTGCGAGACCGCCGACGACGAGTGGGTTCGCGTCGAATATGTCGACGGCGAACACGGCGTCGAGAAGAAAATCCTGACAAAGGCCGACGAGCGGAAACGCGCCCGTCGCACCTTCCTCCCGACCTCCATCGGCCGCATTCTGTTCCACGACATGATGCCGGACGGGATGCCGTTCTACAACAAGCTGATGAACAAGAAGGCGCTCAATTCCTGCGTGTCGGACTGCCACCTCCGTCTCGGCCGCGGCGCCACCGTCGAATTCCTCGACGCGACGAAGGAAACCGGCTTCCACTACGCGACCCTGTCCGGCCTGTCCGTCTCCACCTACGTCCTCCGGACGCCGCCGTCGAGGGCGC
>JAJBTL010000308.1:0-2336 GCA_020860865.1 Planctomycetota bacterium
CTTCATTCTTATGAGCGTGAGTCGAGTAGTCGGAATTATTATTCCGATTATTAGCATTATTATGAATGAAAATCGGCGAAAGGAGATGCAGTTTTAACGAAGCTGGCCATAGTTGAAGGCCTTCTCGAAAAAACGATATAAGCCTTTCGCCCCCGATGGCGAAAAGCTTTTTTAATGGATTTTCCACATGAAAGGTTTGACTCCCGTGCATCTCAAAGACATCGAACGCGCCCACGCCGCCCTCCGAGGCGTCCTCCATGACATCCCGGTAAGTTCGTCCCGCACCTTCTCGCAACTGAGCGGAGCCGACCTGTTCCTCAAGTGCGAAAACCTCCAGAAAACCGGCTCCTTCAAGGTCAGGGGAGCGTACAACAAGATTATCCGCCTGACCCGGGAGACTGAACGGGCCCAGGTCATCGCCGCCAGCGCCGGCAACCACGCCCAGGGAGTGGCGTGGTCCGCCGCCAAGCTGGGCGCCGACGCCGTCATCGTCATGCCGGAAGGCACGCCCATCGCCAAGGTCCAGGCCACCGAAGGCTATGGCGCGAAAATCATCCTCCACGGCGGCTGTTACGACGACGCCTACGCCAAGGCATGCGAAGTGATGGAGGAAACCGGCGCCGAATTCGTCCACCCGTTCGACGACGAGGAAGTCATTGCCGGCCAGGCGACGGTGGCTGTCGAAATTCTGAAGGACATGCCGACCGCCGATGTCGTCCTCGTTCCCGCCGGTGGCGGCGGCCTCCTGGCCGGGATTGCCTATTACATCAAGCAGATTAACCCGCGCATCCGGGTGGTCGGCGTCCAGGCCGAAGGGGCCGACGCCATCGTCCGCTCGTTCCGGACCCGGAGCCTGTCGGAAACGGACACCGCCCAGACCATCGCCGACGGCATTGCGGTCAAGCGGCCGGGAGCGATAACGACGGACTACATCAACAAGTATGTCGACGACATGGTCACCGTCTCCGACGATGAAATAGCCGAAGCCATCCTTCTTCTTCTCGAGCGGCACAAGATGGCGGTGGAGCCGGCCGGCGCGGCGTCCCTGGCGGCGGCTCTGCACCAGCGGGCCGACGTCGCCGGGAAGCGCATCGTCTGCCTGTTGTCGGGCGGGAACATCGATGTCAGTTTTATCCAGAAGATTGTCGAAAAGGGCCTTATCACCCGGGGCCGGCTGATGAAGTTCCGCACCATCATGCCGGACGTGCCGGGCAGCCTCGGACGCTTTTCGACCATCGTCTCCGAGTGCCGGGCCAACATCATCATGGTCCAGCACGACCGGCTGTCCACCGGCCTCAGCCTCTCGGACGCCATCCTCCACGTCGCCTGCGAACTGGCGAGCATGGAACACGGCCGGGAACTGGTGGCGCGGCTGGAGCAGGCCGGGTACGAGATCGTGTTGGAGTCGTAGAGACGATTTTTTCGGCAATTCATATTGAAGTTATTTTACCATTCTACGAACGGCGACCGACCCAACTACGAAAAGCTTGACCAGAGCATTGAGAAAACATTCGAAAAGCTTCATCCGAGTCCCAGGCCGCTACGGCCCAGCCAAGAAGTGAGAAAAATCGCATGCAAATGAACGGCTCAGAAATCCTGGTGCAGTCCCTTATCGATCAGGGTGTCGACCTGGTGTTCGGGTATCCCGGCGGTACGGTTCTTTTCATCTACGACGCCCTCTACCACCATCAGGACAAGATTACCCACATCCTCGCCTCCCACGAGCAGGGCGCCGCCCACGCCGCCGACGGCTATGCCCGCGCCACCGGGAAAACCGGCGTCGCCATAGCGACGTCCGGGCCCGGCGCCACCAACCTCATAACCGGCATCGCCAACGCCCACCTTGATTCGACGCCGACGGTGTTCATCACCGGGAACGTCGCCATGGACCAGTTGGGCCGGTCCAGTTTTCAGGAAGTGGACGCGGTCGGGATAACCAGGCCGATTATCAAGAAAAACTTCTTCGTCAAGGACCCCGGTGAAATCGCCCGGGTGGTCAGGGAAGCGTTCACCGTCGCCAATTCCGGCCGCAAGGGACCGGTCCACATCGACATCCCGAAGGACGTCACCGCCGCCATGGCCGAATTTGTGCCGGAGCCCAGGTTTACCGTCCTCCCGGATCCGGACCCGGCGGAGGACGCCCTCGCGGCGGCGGCGGCGCTCATCCGAAGCGCCGAGCGGCCGCTCCTTTACGTCGGCGGCGGCGTCGTCTTCGCCGATGCTTCCCAGGCGCTTCGGGCGTTTTTGGAAAAGACCAAACTGCCGGTCTGCAATTCGATGATGGGATCGTCGGCGGTGTCGCCGTCGTACTCCCTCAACCTCGGCATGGTCGGCAT
>JAJBTL010000308.1:2346-6934 GCA_020860865.1 Planctomycetota bacterium
CCAACATGGCGACCGGCGAGTGCGACCTCCTCGTCGCCGTCGGCGCCCGCTTTTCCGACCGGGTGACCGGCAAGCGGAACGCCTTTGCCCAGAATTCAAAGGTCATCCATATCGACATCGATCCGGCGGAAATTTCCAAGAACATTCCGGCCGACGTCGGCATCATCGGCCAGTCCGCCACGGTCCTGAATCGTTTGGCCGAACTGTTGCCGCCGGGGAAGAGCAGCCCGTGGACGCACAAGCTTCTCCACTACAAGGCGATGAACCCGCTGCCGGCGTCGAACTCACCAAGCCTGACGCCGTACAAGGTGCTGACGGCGTTGAAGAAACTCATGGCCGAGGACGACATCATCGCCACCGACGTCGGCCAGCACCAGATGTTCACCGCCCAGCACTACCCGTTCTCGGTGCCCCGAACGTTTATCAGTTCGTGCGGACTCGGCACCATGGGCTTTGGCATGGGCGCGGCTGTCGGGGCGCAGGTCGGCTGTCCGGACAAGCGGGTCGTCCTCATTACCGGCGACGGCTGTTTCCACATGAACCTTCAGGAATTCGCCGTCGCCGTGACCCACGACCTCCCGGTCGTCGTCCTCATCATGAACAACGGCATTCTCGGCATGGTCCACCAGTGGCAAAACCTGTTCTACAACAAACGGTACGCCTCGACTCTGCTGAACCGTAATACCGATTTCGTCAAACTGGCCGAAGCGTTCGGCGGCGTCGGCATGCGGGTGACGGAAGAGGGAACACTAAAGGAAACGCTCCAGGCTGCGCTCGACTGCGGAAAGCCGTGCATTGTCGACTGCGTCGTCGATCCGGGCGAACGGGTGTTCCCGATTATCCCGCCGGGCGGGACGGACAAGGACATCATCTACTGCGATTAGGGAATCAGGTTTTAGAAGTTGTTCGATAACTGCCGTCTCGCCGCCGTATACTTCGTCATAAGCTCCTCTCGGCGTGTTTTCGCCCTCACTACCGGACGAAAACAAGTTTGCCGGACTTTATTCCTCGTCTACGACGACGATACGGCATTTATCGAACAGCTTGTAGAAGTTCTATTACGATTTCTACAATGAGGTTTTACCACATCTTTTTTCATCATGGAAAACCCATTCCTTCCGCATTGGGCGGGAGTGCGGGGTGCGCCGTCGGCGTGCCATGATGCGTATCGTCTACATGTACAGGAGAGACCAGTGGCCAAGGTGTATCAGGACAAGGATTGCAACCTCGAACTTCTCAAGGGAAAGACCGTCGCCGTCATCGGCTACGGCAGCCAGGGCCATGCCCATGCGCTTAATCTCAAGGACAGCGGCGTTAATGTTGTCGTCGGCCTGCGGCCGGATTCGGCCAGTGTCCAGAAGGCGAAGGACGACGGCCTCAACGTCCAGTCCGTGGCGGACGCCACCAAGGCGGGCGACCTCGTCATGATGCTCGTTCCGGACGAACTCGCCGCCGACATCTACAAGGCGGAAATAGCGCCGAATCTTTTCAAGGGTCCCATGCTCATGTTCGCCCACGGCTTCAACATCCACTACAACCAGATAACCGCGCCGGAAGGCTGCGACGTGGCGATGGTGGCGCCGAAAGGTCCCGGCCACACCGTCCGCTCCCAGTACACCGAAGGCCGGGGCGTGCCGTCCCTCATCGCCATCCACCAGGACGCCAGCGGCAAGGCGAAGGATCTCGCCCTCGCCTACGCGGCCGGCATCGGCGCCGGGCGGGCGGGCATTCTCGAGACGACCTTCAAGGAAGAGACGGAGACGGACCTGTTCGGCGAACAAGCCGTCCTCTGCGGCGGCGTCACCGAACTGATGAAAGCCGGTTTCGACACCCTGGTCGAAGCGGGGTATTCGCCGGAGATGGCCTATTTCGAATGCATGCACGAAATGAAGCTTATCATCGACCTCGTCAACCGTGGCGGCTTCGCCATGATGCGGGACTCCATCTCGAACACGGCCGAGTACGGCGACTATGTCACCGGCCGCCGCATCATCACGGAAGACACCCGGAAGGAAATGAAGAAGGTCCTCTACGAAGTGCAGAGCGGCAAGTTCGCCTCCAACTGGATACGCGAAAACAAGGCCAGCGGCCGCGCCGAATTCCTCGCCATGCGCCGGATGGAGGCGGAACACCCGGTGGAGAAGGTCGGCAAGGAACTCCGGGACCTCATGAGCTGGAACGACAAGCAGGGCAAGAAATAGCCAGGCGGTGATGGCCGGGACGACGTGCCTGTCCGTAGAGTAAAATACTATTTGTAGTGCCATGGGAGGGAGCGCGGAAGAAGGCGCTCCCTCCCGCTTTTTTGACAGCGGCGGTCGGAAGGTAGTATCATTAGTATCGTACGAAGGTGATCGGTTTACCGTTTTCCGCTTTTCGAATCGTAGAAGATTACTACTTTCGACCAAATTCTAAAACACTCCAGGAGACGATCCAATGAAACTGCTTCTCGCGCTGTTCATCGTGTTCTCCCTCGTCGCCGTGGCCGTTCCCGTCCGTGCGGCGGAAAAGGTCATTGTCGATTCCGACATGGTGGAAATGTTTGACGACGGCGTCGCCATGCTTCTCCTCGCCAACGCACCCGAGGTGGAACTTCTCGGCGTCACCACGGTGGCGGGAAATACCTGGCCGTCCGAAGGAACGGCGTTCGCCCTGCGGCAACTGGAACTGTCCGGCCTGGACGTGCCGGTGGCGGAAGGCGTGGCCCGGCCGCTCCGTCCGGGACGGGTGGAGAACTTCGCGACCGAGCGGAAGATGTTCGGTATCGGCGCCGATCAATGGGTCGGAGCCCTCGACCGGGCCGACCCGGGCGATTGGGAAGCGTTTTACCGGACGACATACAATGCCGCGCCGACCCTGGCGCCGGACCGCCGCCACGCCGTCGACTTCATAATAGAAATGGTCCGTGCCAACCCGAACGAGGTCACCATCGCCGCCATCGGCCCGGCGACCAACCTCGCTTTGGCGATTCTCAAGGCGCCGGACATCGTCCCCCTGGTGAAGCGGGTCGTCTACATGGGCGGGTCGTTTTCCCAGCCGGGCAATGTCACGCCGGCGGCGGAATTCAACTGGTGGTTCGATCCGGAAGCGGCGCGCATCGCGGTCCGGGCGCCGTTCCGGGAACAGGTGGTCGTCGGCCTCGACGTCTGTGAAAAAGTGCCGTTCCGCCGCGATCGCTACGACGCGATTCTCAAGGTTTGGGGGGACGGCGGCCTCTCCGACATGCTCCGGGCCAATTACCTCGGTAAAAGCTTCGAGTCCGATCCGGCCTTCAGCCATTACATCTGGGACGTCATTACCGCCGCCATCATTATCGACCCGTCCCTCGTGACCGCGACGCGGACTCACGCCATCGACATCACGACCGACTTCGGCCTGTCCTACGGCCATTCCCTTGCCTACCCGGCGGTGGGGCCGGAAGGGTCGCGTCCCGCCACCATCGTGACGGAAATAGATACGGAACGGTTCTGGAAGTTGCTTCTTAATTCCGAGTATTGGCCGAAGCGGGTGAAGTAGGTTTCGTATTTCTCAATAGATCTTGCATGTCTTTAGCGTGGGACTGGCTTATTGAAGAGAAATAGGGGAAGCGAATTGAATCGCTTCCCCTTTATAATAAACGACAACGTCGGACGATTTCGGTATTTGAGGTTTTGAAAATCTAAGCAAACTCCCGCACTGTCAAAAACAACCCGGCGGCTATGGCGAAAATCATAACACCGGCCCGGAGGCCGGCGCCGCCGATCCGGTGGTGGACGGCGCAACTGACGGCCACGCCGACTATCACCGCCGGGATAAGGTAGACGGACTGGAGAAGAAGTGAGGCCGAAATCTGTCCGCCCACGGCAAGCATGACGAGGGATATCACTTCGCCAACAAAGAAACAGGCGGCAATTGTCGAGCGGAGCGCGGCGGCGGGATGGTGCTGGTACACCAACGCTAGGGGCGGGCCGCCGATGCCGGTGGCGGTCTCGGTGACACCGGTGATGAAACCGGCGCCAAGGAGGCTTTTCAGGCCGGGCCGAAAACTGGGCGCGGCCAGCGAGGCGACGGCGGCGAGAATGGTCGAGACGCCGATGAATATGTTCAGGCTCCGCGTACTTATCCACAAGAGGATGGCGGCGCCGAAAAAGCCGCCGACCGTTCGCCCGAGCGTTATCCAGCCGAGGCCCGGCAGGTCGAGGGCGTGGCGCTCCCGCCACCAGACATAGAAGTTCAACGGCAGCATGATGACAAGCAATGTCACCGGCACCAGTTCCGGTTGGACAATGCTGAAAATCGGCGCCACTATCAGGGCAAAGCCGACGCCGACCGCACCCTGCACAAAGGCCGACACACATACCACCAGGGATAAAAGTATGAACGTTGATGTTTCCATGACGCCAACCGGTCTCCATTTTTTTAGATTTTAAAAATGAGTACTACCTCATCATCGGAAATAAAGCATCCCGCTCGCCACCTCGGCGAGCGGGTGCTTTCCATAGGAGGCGATAAATGCCTTTGTCGGTCAAGCCTAAAGCATTTTAAGAATTTTCGTGAAAAGTACGGATTTAGCCGCGCCATCTCCCTTACGCTAGATTTCGCCCATACCGCT
>JAJBTL010000353.1 GCA_020860865.1 Planctomycetota bacterium
GACCGGTACCGGGAGGACAAATACCTCGACCTCAGCCAAATCGCCCCCGCCCCCAAAGACACCCGGAACGGCGACGGCGATACGTCGGGCGTTGTGCCGAAAACCCGGGAAGTCCCGTCCGTTCCGGTGGTTCCGGAGCGGAAGGAACAGGCCGTCATCGTGCCGGAGCGGCCGCTTACCGCCACGCCGGACGCCAGCCTTCTTTCCCCCATTCCCCTGAATGCGGGCGGTGACTGGCCGTCGGCGCCGGCTCCGGAACGGTCGGGCCAGGCGAACCGCCGGTCCGGCATGGGTGAGGAATCGGACTATTCGTCGTTTCGGTCTGTAACGGATGATCGGCGCACATCAGTCGAACCGGAACCGCCACCGCTGCCGCCGGCCATGTCGACCGGCTACGACGCCCTTGGCGAACCGTGGCGCCAGCCGCCAGCCACCCCGCCGACCCCGGCCGAGGTCGAACGCTATCGCCAGCGCCTGGAAAACCGGCTTCTGGAACGCTACAACAACCTGCCCGAGTATGTGGGCAGGGTGTCCAAGGTGACGGTTGTCCTGTCGCGGCCGCTCGAGACGTCGATGGACGGAACCATGATCCGGGCCGAGTTCGACCAGCTTGTCTACGACCCCTGGGGGAAACGCATCGCCGAACTGGAACGGGAATACTTCGCGGTCACCTTCGCCTCGGGCGGTGTTCAGCAGATGCGGTCCGATCCGTCCATCCGCATCGGCCTTGATATGGAAAAAACCTATTCCGAACGCGCCCCGCTTACCGCCGACCCGTTCGGCAGCGGCCCTCTCGGGACCGATTCGGCCCCGGCTTCGGATGCGTTTGGCGCAGTGCCGACCACCGCGATGCCGAGCTGGTGGCGACCGCAAGGTGAGTGATTCTGTTAAACGCAGATGAATTAATAATCCTATTTTCATGGTCATTAATGTAGTTGATTCTTGGGCAACCTCATGAGATGTCAATGGGTACCACCAATCCTAACGATAGGTGCGACTATGGAGTTTGTGGTATTTCACCTAGATTTAGAGTGAATCGATAAATTCATTAAAGATGTACTATTCATTCAACCGATAGTAATCCTTGTGAGCCTTGCCCTGTTCGCCGCTTGCCGGTGACACCGCCTGGCCCACGCTGAAGCGAGGAGAAGTACATGATACGCCCGGCCCGACACATTGCCTCCGGACTGGTTTTATGCGCCGCCCTGTTTCCCCTGTCCATCGCCATGGCCGGGGAAGACGCGCCGCCTCCGCCGCGTCCGGGCCTGGAAATATTCGACAGCGCGGTTCCGCCGACGGCACCGAGCCAGATCCTGTCGCCGGCCACCGCCCCGGCCATTCCCCCGGCGCCGGATCAGATGTATGGCCAAATGCCTGAACAGATGCCCGACCAAATTGGCCAGGTTCCCGGTCAGGCCGAGTCCCCGGAAAGCGCGGCTGAACGGCGGCGCCGTGAAAGCGAACGCCTCGACCTCTTTGCCGAACCGGTTGGCGCCGCACCGACGGTGCAGCCGCCGTACCAGGCTCCCGAACTCGGCCGGAGCACCGCCCGTCCGAGAACCGCACCGCCCCCGGCGCCCGACAGCGTCGGCCCGGCCGGCGGCTACGACGACGACCCGTTCGCCAACCTGGACGGCGGCCCCGGTCCGGTCCAGGGGCCCGGCCCCGGCTACGGCCCGGAAGCGCCGTATAGTTCAGATCAGGCCGGAGGCGGCCGGTATATTGACGAATCCTATGCGGAGGACCCGCTGGCCGCAGACCCGTACATGGCTCCGCCCCCGCTCCTTTCGGTGACGGACAGCCTGAACCGGGGCAACCCGAATTTCCCCGGCCTCGACGCCGCAGCGGTCGAAGGCAACCTGCAAATGGCCGGCGCCATTGTCTGGGAGACGCTGAAGCGCCGCCGGGTTGTCGACACGACCCTGGTCCGGGGGCCGCTTGGCAGTTACGGCGCCATCGATCCGGGGGATCTGGAGCAGCTTCTCCTCGCCGTCCGGGCCAATCCGGTCGGGCCGGAGGACCCGCTCCTTGCCGCCGCCCGCATCAATACGATATTGGACTCCTTCCAGAAGACGATTCTGAACGAGGCCTCGGTCGGGGCAAGCATGCCCGCCATCCTCACCCGGCTCCATGCCGACATCGCGGCGGTCAGGTACGCGATGGCGATTTACGACGACGAGGGCGTTTTTCTCGAACTGGCCCGCACCTATGTCCGGGCCGCGACCAGTTGCGACTTTTTCGTGTTTCCCCGGAAGGAACTGGTCCAGGATATCCGTTTCATCATGGACCGGGCCAATACCATGTTCTATCAGGACGGGTCGTCCCGGGCCGGGGACAGCGCCGGTATCACCGGCAACCTGTTCCAGATTCTTCTTATGATCGAACACTACAGCCGCGACGACAACTGGTTTCGCCGGGACGTGGCGTCGGTGTGGCGGGTCCTGGAACGGCCGGCGCGGTATCTTCTCGACATCGCCCGCCCTGACCTCAGTGTCCCCCTCTTCGGGCCGCGCGGCAGCCGGGAACTGACAAGCCCCGACCTGGCGGCGTTGGAAGCGATTTATCCCCGGTCGGCGCCGTTCGTCAACCGTATCGGCCTGGCCCGGACCGAAAGTTTTCCGCCGACATCGACCGAGGACTCCTACGGCGGCGTCTACGTCACCCGGGACGGCCGGGCTCCGAACAACCGCTACCTGGCGGTGAAGTTCGGACCGCTTAGCGGCCTTCTCGCCGTGCCGACGCACGCGGACTTCGGATCCATCGAAGTGATGACGGGCGGCATTCCGTTCATTATCGATGCCGGCGGCTACGGCGGCAACTCGGCTTCGGCCGCCGCCCACAGCGGCCTCGCCCTGAACGGACAGTATGCGTCCGTCAATACCTACCCGCCGCCGGACACGGTGTCGGAGACGGTCTGGCGGACAAATTCCTCCATCGACTACGCGACGGACCGGGCCGGTTTCGACGACGGCAAGACCTGGCAGCGGAGCGTCCTCTATGTCAAGAACCTGCCCGGGGAAAGCCGCTCGGACTACTGGCTCCTCCTCGACCAGGTGGAAATGAACGGCGATCCGGAACCGCGCCAGGCCCATGTCCGGTTCCAGATGGCGCCCGGTCTCCAGGTTTATAACGACGGCTCCGGCGTCTTCGCGTCCGGCCCGATTGTCGGGAACGGCCTCCGTATCTTCGCCGTGGACGCGGGCGCGCGGATGGAAGTGACGGACGGCGCTTGGTCCGACCAGGCGGGACAGGTGTTCGACGTGTCCGGGAACGCCCTCCCCGCCCCGGCCGTGAACATAACGCGGAACCTGGTCGGCGACAGCACCACCGCCACCATCCTCTATCCGTCCGACGACTACAACCACCGGCCCCGCCGCATCGACCGGGATGCCGACATCATTCGCGGCCGCCCCGGCGCCATCGTCGTCGATCACGGCCTCGACCGATTGGACGTCATCGCCGGGGCGCCGCCGGGGACGGAACTGGTGACATCGACATTGCACCTCCAGATGTCCGCCGACCGGGCCGTGTTCCGCATCCGTCGCGGCCGCATCGCACGCATCGACTTCGTCAACCTGGAACGCTTCCAGGCCAAGGAACCGGACGGCGGCCTCTGGTCGATGCGTGTCAACGGCGCCGCCCAGACATTGACAATCGAACCGGATTCCCGTGGCGGCTGGAATGTCCTGTCCGACCCGGCCAACCGGGGCTCGGCGACGTTCGAAGATGTCAACTTCGGACCGGCGGTGACGCGGCGGCGGTTCTCGATTCGCCCGGGCGAGATGCGGGTGGTGTCGAGGTAACGGAGAGCGCCTCTTCATACCCGGTGGTCGATTGTCACAACCGTCCCCACGTGGAACAGGCCCCGCCGCCTGTTCCACGTGAATGGAGGGAATAGGCGTTGCCGGGGACAGGCGATGGTATATACTAATAATATATACCAAAGGAGACCGATATGAAGAAGGCGAAATTGTTCGAGAACGGCCGCAGTCAGGCGGTACGGTTACCGAAGGAGTTCCGCTTCGCCGGCGATGCCGTCGGGATTCGTCGCGTCGGCAAGGCTGTGGTCCTGGTGCCGATTGATGAACCATGGGACACGTTGTTTGACGCCCTGGGGCAATTCTCCACCGACTACATGGCCGATGGCCGTCCGCGCCAGGAGCGGCAGGAGCTGGAGGACATATTCCCGTGAAGGTTCTTCTCGACACGAATATCTGCATTTATCTTATCAAGAACAATCCGCCGGCGGCGCGCAGGCATTTTATGAAATATTCTCCCGGCGATATCGGCATCTCGGCGATTACCGTTGCCGAACTCTTTTACGGCGTGGCGAAAAGCGCGGCGGTCGCGAAAAACCGCGCTGCTCTTGAAACCTTCCTGCTTCCATTGGAAATTATGCCGTTCGATGCCAAGGCGGCGGTGGCGTACGGGAGAATCCGTGCCGAACTGGAAAAGAAGGGGAGGCCAATCGGTCCCCTGGATATGCTTATCGCGGCGATAGCCGTCCGGTGCGAGGTGCTTTTGGTGACGAACAATTTAAAGGAATTTCGCCGCGTTTCCGGATTGAAATGTGAAACGTGGGTTTAGAATCTGGAACTGACCTCACCGTATCACCCGCTCGTGGCTCTCTGAGCGGATTTTCGGCGATGAATCAATCTCGTAGCCTCAACCTCTCTACAATCTAATGATCTCGTGTGGGTTTGTCTTTTGGTTACCGCGTGCTCCAGTGAGCACGCAGGTCGGTTGCTTATGTGAAAATTTTCGTGAACGTGCAACGCCAGCCTGGAAGTCGTCCTTGTCCTCGCTTCGCCCATGATGTTGGACGAAGACGGGGATGACGTGTCCAATCGTTCACAAAATTTTCTCAACCGCTTTGAATCGGGGGGAATTCGTGAACGGTTTTTTGACAAGACGTTTTACTGCGGTGGTAGCGTGGGTGGCTCCGCTTTTCCGGCAGGTTCTTCCCGCGCTTCTTCTGGCCCTGCCTTGGATCGTAATGTCGAGCGGAACCGCCCTGCCCGGCGAGCCGATGGCAACGGCAACGGTCAATGGCGAACCGGTGCCGGACGGAGAGGAGTACGAACTTCTGGCCGGAATAATTCCTGCCGTAACATTCGTCCAGGACGGCGATGATGTCGAAGTCACTATCACGCAAGGCGGACAGGTGGACGAGTCGTTATATATGATTGAAGAATCGAAAAACGGGTATTGGATTTTCTACCCCATTGACTACGACAACCCCGACACCAAATACAATTCCTTCACCATAAATGGCGGCACCCTCACCGGCGATGACCGCTTCGTCATTGAGAACGGCACCGACCCATACACCGACCTTCCCTTTGACGCCGCCCTTGTGTCAATCGTCAACGTTAGCGAGAAAATCGAGGTGTCAAACCTGGTCTTCCGGGGCGGGTCGTGGAGTTACGCTGGCGCCGATGAGACGGAAGTGCCGCCGATCGGCATCGGCCTCAACATCGGCAGGTCCAATGAGCCAGGCCCGAACGATGTGGCGCCGAAGGCGATTGTCGTCCGGGATGTCCTGGCCGACAAAAACGTCTATGACGTCGAAAACGACTTCACCACCGTCGCCTCCGGTACCGGCATCAATGTCGCCGGGATGTCGTCCGATTCCGACGTCGTCAGTGATGTCCTCTACGAACGCGTCGACCTGACAGGCAACCACATGACCCTGACCGCCACCGGCACCGGCGCCGGGGCTGTGGCGCCGGTACTCCGGGGCGGTGGCTCCCGGGTGAATTCGGCGAAATCGTTCGCCTATACCGGCGGTGTCGTCGACGGAAACCGGGTGACGCTCGACTCGGAAAAGGGCTGGGCGGCCGGCGGCGGTTTGTCAGTCGACGGCGACGGCGGCCAGTATGATGTTTTTGACAGCGTCCGGCTGGACGGCGTCACCTTCACGAACAACGCGGTTATACGGCGGGGCGATTCTGTCGATGACTCGGTCGGACGTGGCGGCGCGTTTTACTTCGGCGGCTATAACAGCGCCGGCAGTACGCTTAGCATTTTCAATTCGACATTCACGGACAACAACGTCACCGCCACGGGAACGAACAATTCCGCCCTCGGCGGCGGCGCTTCCATCATCATGGGTAACGTCACCACCACCATTTCCGATACCGCCTTTACCGGGAACAGCGTCGTCAGTGAAAACGGCGGCGGACATGCCTTTGGTGGCGCCCTCTCGGCCCGGGCCGAAGTGGACGCCTTTAGCCAGAGCGACAATGCCCTCGCCATCGCCGCATCGACCTTTACGGACAACCGTGCCGTCGCCGCCACCACGGCCCGGGGCGGCGCGGTCGAACTGGCCGGCGGCCGGGGCCACGGCATCACGGACACGACATTCTCCGGAAACAGCGCCGAAGGCACGGACGAAGCGACCGGCGGCGCCCTGTACTTTGCCGCCCTCGCCGGTTCGGACAATGCCATCGTCGACTCAACCTTCAGCGGGAACAGCGTCACCTCGTCCGGCGTCGCCAGGGGCGGAGCGGTGTATCACGCATCCGGCAACCTCCTCATCCAGGGTGACGGCCAGAATTCCCACAGGGATAACAAGGCCGTCGCGGACGCCGGCGGCACCGCCGTGGGCGGCGCCATCGCCTCGGAAAGCGTCGACGACCTCGTCATCAAGACTGAACTGTTCGAGAACAACCGGGCTGTCGCCGACGCGGCGACCGGCACCGCGTCCGGGGCGGCGTCTACAAACGCGGCGGCGACTTCGTCCTCTCTGACAGCACCTTCCGGAACAACCTAGCCAGCGGCGCGAACGACAGGGGCTGCGCGGTAGACATCGGCACTGGAGCGACCAGCGGCGCCGGTTTGGTCGGGAACGTGTTTTCCGGGAATTCCGCCGAA
>JAJBTL010000253.1 GCA_020860865.1 Planctomycetota bacterium
ATTATCCCGGCGTTCTGTATCAGGCGGACAAACGACTCGTTTTCCGTCGTCTTCCTGCCGCCGCTGCCGATACCGGAAACCGGCACCCGGGACGAAAAGGTCAGGGAAATCACCCAAACCTTCGCCAACATCATTGCCAACACCATCCGCGTCCACCCGGAACAATGGGCGGTGTTTTACAACCTGTGGGATACGGAGTGGCATCCGGAATAGGCGGGCGCCGCCGCGCCACTGTCGCGTCCTGCGCACAGCGTCAAACGCAAACATTACACCCGTATCGAAGGCGGTGGACTCATGAAAATCGCGGCGGTCAACTTTGACGCATCGTTTGCCCAGGTCGACGAGAACCTGGCCCGGGCCGGTCACTTCATCGAACAGGCGGCGACGGATGGAGCGGAGCTGGTCCTGCTCCCCGAATTCTTTACCTCGTCAATGGGTTATTCCGAAAGGATGCTGGACGTCGCCGTCACCGGCCAGGTTGTGGAAGACTGGCTCAAGGAAGTCTCCCGGAAGTACGGCGTCATCGTCGGCGGCTCCTCCCTGTCCTTCGACGGACGTGACGCCCATAACCTTTTCCAGTTGGTCGAACCGGACGGCACCAGCCATTCCCATTCCAAGGACATCCCCACCCTGGTGGAGAATTGTTATTACGCGCCCGGCGATACGGAGCATATTCTCCATACGTCATTCGGCGACATCGGCGTTGCCCTGTGCTGGGAGATGGTCCGCCAGGACACGCTCCGCCGGCTGTCCGGGAAGGTGGATATCGTCCTGGCCGGAATGTGTTGGGCCGATCTCCCGGATTGGGACGGAGGAGCGGAACTGAAGCGTTATAACCGCGACTTCGCCCGGCGGACGCCGATTCGCTTTGCCGAACTGGTGAAAGCCCCGGTCATTCACGCCAACCACTGCGGAACGATACGCGCCTGCGACTTCCCCGATGACAAAAAGGCCCATACGCTCCAGATGATAGGGGCGACGCAGATCATCGCGGCGGACGGGCGGGTGCTCGCCGAGAGACGGTTCGACGAAGGCGCCGGCGTGATAACCGCCGACATCTCATGGGAAGGTGGCAAGCGGGAACCGGCCGTCATCGAAGAGGGTCGGTATTGGCTTGAGGACATGCCTGAACCATACCTGTATTCATGGCAAAACAACAACCGCATCGGAACAGAGTATTACAACCGGCACGCCAAGCCGTATTATTGTGCCCGGTACGCCGGGTCTTGAGGGCGGTACCGTCCCGCATGATATCGACGTTACTCATATCAAAGCATGAGCCCGAGGTATCGTAAAAAGGAAGAGGCCGGACGCATTCGCGCCCGGCCTCTTCACCATTCATTTAAACGTCGGTCGTTACCACCGGCGACGGCAGGTCAACCGGTTGTTCCGGGCCGACGCCACAGTCTCCGGACTGTCGTCACCGGCGAGCACATCCGTTACTACCGCTTCCCGTTCTTCCGCTGAAGCGCCAGGAGTGAAATCATCTGGTGCATCAGGCTCGCCGCCATGTAGGCGGTGCGGCCGGTCTGGTCGATAATCGGGAGTACTTCCACCATATCCATGGCGACGAAGTTCAGGTCTTTCAGGCCGGCGATAAGCATCATGCTTTCGTACCCGGTGAAGCCGCCGACTTCGATGGTGCCGGTGCCCGGCGCCATGGACGGATCGACAAAGTCGATGTCGAAGGTCAGGAACGTCTTCGCCGCGCCGACGCGCTCGTTAATCTTCTTGACGCATTCCTTCCAGCCCATTTCGTGCAGTTCATTGGCGGTAATGACCTGGAAGCCGAGGTCCAGAGAACCCTGGATGTCTTCCGGACCGTACTGCGACCCCCGGATGCCGACCTGGACGGAATGGGCGGTATCGAGGAGCCCTTCCTCGCAGGCGCGGCGGAACGGCGTGCCGTGGGCGTATTTGAGGCCCCAGTAAGTGTCCCAAGTGTCCAGGTGGGAGTCGAAGTGGACAAGGGCGACCGGGCCGTGCTTCTTGGCGACGGCGCGGAGTTCCGGCAGGGTGATGGAGTGGTCGCCGCCCATGGTTATCGGGATGACGCCGGCGTCGACGATGGGCTGGAGCCCTTTCGTGATGCTGTTGTAGGATTCCTGGGTGTGGCCGGGGAAGGTATCCAGGTCGCCGTAATCGATGCCGGAGAGGTATTCGAAGATATTGACGTCGACGTCGTAACTGTAGTTCCGCATCAGGGTGGACGCGGTCCGGATGGCTTGCGGGCCGAAGCGGGAGCCGTTTTTGTAGCTGGCGCCGCAGTCGTACGGCGCGCCGAGGACGGCGAAGTCGACGTCTTCCGTGGTGCGCACGTTCGGCAGGCGCATAAAGGTCTGGATGCCGGAGTACCGCGGGGCGGTGATGGGGGGCGGGAGGTACTTGATTGTCTTTGCCATGAGTGTTTCTCCTCTTTTGGTTGCGACCCAAAAAAAACGCGAAAATATGGCACCGCCGGGCGAGGCGTCCGGTCGTTCCGGTCATAGACGGAAAAGCCGGATGCCTCACCACGGCCAAATCATTGCGGTAATATCATCAAATGCGTAGCCACTGCCTTGACTGTCCCGGTCCGCACGCTTCTCTGCACCGAGAAGGTCGTCCGTCGATGGTACGTCAGTGTTTCGTCGTATCGAGATCCGGCCGTTCCTTAATGAACCAGCGGAACAGGCCAACCACCATGAAGATGATGATAATGAGGAACGGCACGGACAAAACGATGCAGAGCGTTTTCATCGCCGCGAACGGCCCTTTCGCTATCATGATGCTGAGGGGAACGAGGGTCAGGACAATGCACCAGAACAGGCGGAACAGCGGGTTCGTGTTCCCCTGGGCGTCCAGCTTTTTGGTGGCGGAGGCGGAGAGGGTGAAGGCGGCCGAGTCGAGGGAGGTCGTCAGGAAGCCAATGGAAATCAGGGTAAAGACGATGACCCAGAAGACGCCGCCCGGGAGGGTGTTAATGAGCTGGAACACGCCCTGCTGGCCGGTGGTGGCCTTGGTCAGAAGGTAGGCGCCGCTGATTTCCCGTTCCATGGCGAAGCCGGAGTTAATGGCGAACATTATCCAGGTGCCGACGGAAATGCCAATGAGGCAGGCCAGGACCATTTCGCCGATGGTGCGGCCTTTGGAGATTTTCGTAATGAAGACGCCCATGAGGGCGGCATAATTGAGGGCGAGGGTGAAGAGGAAAATGGTGTTGGCTTCGGGGAAGCCGGACTTGGTAATCGGGTCCGTGTACAGGCTCATCCGGGCGTAGTTCGTAATGAGGACGCCCATGGAGTTGGTGAATTCCTTCATGATGAATTCGGTCGGCCCGGCCACGAAGATGAAGGCGATAAAGGCGATGGCGACGTAGATGGTATAGTCGGACAAGTTCCGCATGCCTTTTTCGATGCCGATGAAGGAGCTTATCGAGAAGATGGAGGCGAGGGCGATAATGATGATGGCGTTTATGGTCAGGGTCGGTTCGAAGCTGAAAATCTGCCCGAGGCCGGCGGAGATAAGGGGAACGCCGAGGCCGAGGGAGACGCCGAGGCCGCCGACGATACTAAAGATGGTGATGACGTCGATAACCTTGCCGATTGCCTTTCTATGCTTATAATCGCCCATGATGAGTTCGCAGACGGCGCTGACGCGGAGCACCGGGAGCTTTTTCACATGGACGGCATACGCCATCGGCACGGCGGTAAGGACGAAGATGACCTGGACGCTCGTGCCCCAGTGGAAAAAGGCATACGGCAGGGCGAATTCAAGTGCTTCGGCGGTATTCGGCGCCAGGCCGAAGGCCGGTTCCGCGTAGTAGTAGGACCATTCGATAAAGGAATAATAGACGGCGGTGGCCGCGAGGGCGGCGCAGATCATCATGCCGCAGTAGCTGAAGAGGGAGAACGCCGGTTCACCTTCTCCAAGGCGGATTTTGGCGAAGCGGCCAAAGCCGAGGTAGAGGCAGGCGATAAACCCGATAAAGACAAACCAGAGAATTGGCGCGCCGGTGACGCGGGTGGTAACGTCGAACAGGGTGTTGACGAATTTCAGGGTTGCGGTTGGCGACAGGATCATGAACAGGACAAACACAAACACCGCTGCGACGCTGAAGATGGTAATTGGCCAATCCACCGACCGTTTCACATCTTCCTTTTCCCTTTCCAGTTCCGTACTATCCATTTGTTCTCCTCACGTAAAAATGGTGCGACCCAAATTTCCTTGGAAAGGAGGGCAGACTCACAAGACCGCGAAAAAAATGACAAAACTACCCCAAGTCTCTATGTGAACGGACAAGCCGTGTGACAGCGATTCGGGATGCTGGCAAAATGTAACACGATGACCCGCAAGGACTTTTGCAGTTGCTGGGAGTAGGTGTTTTATAGTGGGCCAATACGCGCATTGGGCGGTTAACGGAGGCTTTGGGAGTAAGGCATTTGTCTGTCGGGAACGCCCGGAAATACCGGTGCGTGGTAGTAAAGCGTGAGCGTCGACCACCACTTTCTCAAAATGTTTGAGAAGAAGGAATTATACACCGGATTTCGCATCCCGCTACAATAAAACATGAAAAACGTTTCGAGGTTTTACCGCCGGGGCGTCCATGGTATGTGTAAAATGGTGTTTCAAATAAGGTTAACGGAAATGAAAAAGCATGTAATTTTACCGTTTAGTCATTGCCTTTTGGAAAAACTTGTGTGAAAATACGGCGTCCGGAACTAAAACCACGTACGATTCGATTCCCTCGCGTTATAAGCGATTCGATAACCGATCAGATGTCACAAGGATGAAAGGCGTCACCATGTCCACACATTCGGACCACAGCGTCAAACTATTTAACGAAGGCTGCAACTGTTGCCAGGCCGTCGTCGCAGCCCGCGCGGGCGAATTCGGCGTCCCGGACGAAACGGCCTTGGCTATGGGCGCGGCCTTCGGCGGCGGCATGCGCCGGGGCGAGGTATGCGGCGCCGTGGTCGGCGGGCTGATGCTTCTCGGCCTGAAATACGGTGCCAGATCGCCGGCCGATCAGGAGCAAAAGGCGGTCGCCAATGCAAAACCATCGAGTTCATGGACGCCTTCAAGGCCAGGTACGGATCGTACCTCTGCCGCGAACTCATAAAAAACGCCGGCGGCAAGAAGATCTGTCCGGTGGTGATTGCCGGCGCCGAGGAGCTGTTCGAGGAAATGGCCGGGAAGGAATGACGAAGCGGGCGGAGGTAGCCGCGAAGATGTTTTCCTGTTGAAGCCACCAGTCGTAAAAAAACGCCGCCCGAAGGCGACGTTTTCATAAAGGCAATCAAATGGTGCGCAAGCACGGAGCACTCGCTATTCGCCGGCCGGCTCTTCGAACATGGCCGAAGTCAGCGAATCCCAATCCACCGCCGCCACTTCTTCGGCGGTAATCGGCTCGAGTTTGCGGAAACGTTCGAATTCGTCGGCGGAACTGAATTCGACAAACTCCCGGTAGGAAAACGGCACTGGACCGTTCTTTATATCGACGCAGTCGCGGAGCGGGGTGGACGCCTCTTCCAGACGGCGGCGGTTGGCGTTGTGGGTCTCGGCCGCTTCGCCAATCCGGCGGGCAATCATCCGCATGATTTCCGAGGAGCTCTTGAAGCGTTCAGCCAGTTCCCGCATAATTTCCTGGCGCCTGTTTTCATACTCGTTCATAACGTCTCCTTTCGGATATCCATACGGTTTTGCCTCGTGACCATCCGTGTCCACTCTGTTTTTGTTTTACTGGCACCGTCATTGACCACGTAATAGTATCGGTGTTTTCAGGCGGTTTCCTTGATGGAAAGAGGTCACCTCTTTTCGGAAACTATTACCGCACCTGGAGATTCCGATAACAGGAGCCTGTCCGGGACTCTTTTCCAACACCGCATCGCCATGGTTATATCGTTAGTGACGCACCATAACACCGCACAAGGTGAATTCTCGGTTGCCGTGGCGGAAACTGAAGGCGATACCGTGGGATAAACAGGTTTTTATGAAAAAGACAACCTTTACCGGTATAACTGTCTGGCGCGGACGGTTTCCATTCCGCCTGACATTTTCCCACCATCTCGCCACCCGGTCGGAGGCGGAGACCCTGCTTGTTCGTATTAATGACGACGGCGGCGCGGCCGGGTATGGCCAGGCTTTGCCGCGATCCTACCTCACCGGCGAAACCATGGACGGCGCCGAGCAGGCCATCCTTCAGCACTGGTGGCCGGCCTTCCGCGATTGCGGTTCCCCCACGGGGAATGGAACCCTGTCCCTCGCCGACGTTGTCGGCCACTACGCCGGTATCCACACCGCCGCCGACGCAGCCCGGGAAAACGCCGCCTACGCCGCTGTCGACATCGCCGCCACGGCGGCGGTTGTCACGTCCCGTCCTGTCGTCATGCCGGACTGGCGAGACGCGAAACCGCTGGTCGGCGTCATCACCGGCGGCGGAGCCAGAAAGGCGTATTGGCTGGCGCATGTATTATATCGCCTTGGCTACCGCTGGTTCAAAATCAAGGTCGGCCGGGACGAACACGCCGACCACCAGCGGATTGACGCTGTCAAAAAAGCGGTCGGCACCGGCTGCCGCCTCTACGCCGACGCCAATGCCTCTTGGGATCTCCCGACGGCGGAACGGCGCTTGGCCGAATTGGCGCGGCAGGGTATTGCCGTCGTCGAGGAGCCGCTCACGGCCGAAGCGGCGGCGGGGGCTGATTGGCAGGGGCTGGAACGGTCCGCCGGCGTGAAGCTGATGGCGGACGAGTCCCTCGTGACAATGGCCGACGCCAGGCGGCTCGTCGCCTCGGGCGGGCCGTCCTGCTGGAACGTCAGGCTGGCGAAAAACGGCGGATTTGCCGGCGTTGCCGCCATGGCATCATTGGCGCGGGAAAACGGCATCCGGG
>JAJBTL010000001.1:0-2031 GCA_020860865.1 Planctomycetota bacterium
AGGCCATTTTGACGAAGTATACGGCGGCGAGACGAGGTTATAGAACGGCTTCTAATCTCTCAACTCTACGGGCAAGAGAACCGTCAGTCAAGCCGGCCCGCGCGCCCAGGCGCGAAACAAGGTACGGGCCGGACTATGAATGGTCCGGCCCGCGCCAATTTATACCAGTTGATTATGACACCATGACGTGCCTGTCAGGCTTTAGACTTCTCCGGCGACGCGTTTTTCTTCCGCTTCCGCCAGCGCGGCCAGTTCCTCGATGCTTGGCGCGGCGTCGACGATGGCCGGCGGAGAACCGGGTTTCAGGAGATCGACGAGGAAATTCCGCAGTTCATACAGGGCCATGATGCCGAACGAGACGTAAATCGAGGCGTACATGTAGGCGAACGGTATCCGCAATGCCGGCGTTTTCCGAATGCCCGCCCACGACGCCAGTTTCACGCCGATGACGCACATGACGAACGATCCGAAAAACATGAGGAAGCTCACAAAGAGATCCGCAAACTTTTCCAGCCGCTTCGGCAGGCGCTGCTTGAAAATGGTGATGCGGACATGTTCCCGCCTGACCGATATGAATGTGGCACTGAGGAGGCAGAACCACACCACCAGCACCTTCAGAAGTTCCTCCGACCAGGTGAGGGAATCGTTCAGGACGTAGCGGCAAAAGATATGCGCCCACGAGACGCCCAGCATCACAACGCCGATGACGATGAGGGCGGCGAGAACGAGCTTGCTGATGAACCGGATAACCTTGTCTGTTAATGAAAGCATGCGGAGCCTTTCCTTCTCTTGTGAGGAGGGTTACATGTCGACGCTCTTGGCCGTGTCGATACGGACCTGGTCAATCGCTTTCAGGAAGTTGTCGACGTATTCGGCGCCGATGTTCTTCCGCACCTTTTCGGCGACGACCGGCTGCGCCGCGTCCTTGATGGCGTTCTTCGCTTCGGCGGACAGGTCGTTCACTTCCATGCCGAGTTCCCTCAGCTTGGCGATAATCATATCTTCGCGGCCGGCATTGATGAAGCGGCTATAGTTCTGGCCAAGGATGGCGCCGGTCCGGATGACTTCCTGGTAGTCGCCAGGGAGCGATTTGAACCACTTCAGGTTGGTGACGAGGGGCATTGCGTCATAGATGTGGCCGGTCAGGGACGTGTACTTCTGCACCTCGACAAGCTTCAGATCCCAGATGTTCGCGATGGGGTTTTCCTGGCCGTCGGCGATGCGCTGCGACAGGGCCATGTACACTTCGGAGAACGGAATCGGCGTCGGATTGGCGCCGAGGGCCTTGAAGTTGTCGATGTGGAGCGGCGACTGCATGGTGCGGATTTTCAGCCCGCCGAAGTCGGCCAGGCTGGTGATGGGCCGGTTGTTGTTCGTGGTGTGGCGGTAGCCGTTTTCCATAAAGGCGAGGCCGTAGAGGCCGACTTCCTCAAGGCTGTCCAGGAGGTCGGTTCCGGCCTTGCTGTCGAGAACGGCCCAGGCTTCGAGGTAACTGTCGAACAGGAAGGGGATGTCCAGAACGGAGAACTTCTCCTGGAACGTGACGATGGGGGCGATGGAGGCCGTGGCCATTTCCAACGTGCCCATTTGCACCTGTTCGACGGATTCAAGTTCGGCCCCGAGCTGGCTGTTCGGGAAGACGTGGACCTGGACGGCGCCGCCCGTGTGCTTCTCCACATAATCCTTCATGACCAGGAGGCCGAGGGTTTGCGGATGTTCCATGGTGTTGCAGGCGGAGATGCGGACTTCGAAGGCCTGCCCGGCCGAAGCCTGCGGGTGCACAAGGGCAAGGACGGCGAAGGCAACCGCGGCCATGGTGGCGAGAAATGACGTGCGCATACGGAACTCCTTTTTTTAGAGATAGCCAAAGGTTCTTGGCAAGAAAAGACACACTTCCGGAACGAACGTGATAAGGAGGAGAATCCCAATGGTGACAGCCAAAAACGGTATCGACTCCCGGACCGTCTCCTCAATCTTCACTTTGGCTATGGGCCTGGTGACACACAACGTAATCCCGCACGGCGGCGTCGC
>JAJBTL010000001.1:2041-6829 GCA_020860865.1 Planctomycetota bacterium
CCGCCGAAAAGGTTGATGCAGATGACGGCGGCGATGTGCAGCGGTTCAATCCCCAGAGTCCAGGCGATAGGGGCGATAATGGGCGCGAGGATGACGATGGACGCATAGTCGTCCATGAAGCAGCCGGTGATGAGGAGGATGACGTTGATGAGAAGAAGGAACATCCACGGCGGAATGGAGGACAGCGGCCCGATGAGGTGGGACAGCACCCGTTCGTTGGCGATGGCCCAGGCCATGACGCTGCCGCCGCCGGCCAGGATAAGGACAAGGCCGGAGGTGAGGGCCGACTCCACGAAGATGGCGGGGATGTCTTTCAGGCCGACCGCCCGGTTGACGACAATGGCGAGGAAGCCGCTGTAGAGGACGGCGACGGCGGACGCTTCCGTAATGGTGAAGATGCCGCCGAAAATCCCGCCGAGAATAATAACCGGGAGGAGAAGAGCGGGAATGGCCCGCTTGACCGCCCGGTTCCGTTGTTCCTTCGTGACCGGCGGAAAACTCGGGTAATTCCGCTTTCGTGATATCCGGTTGGCGACGACCATCTGTCCCGCCGCGATCAGGACGGCCGGGACGACGGCGGTGAGGAACAGGCCGGCGATGGAGGTTTTCCCGACCGCGATGCAGTACATGATCATGAGGACGCTTGGCGGCATGATCGGGCCAAGGAGCGACGCCGACGACATGACGGCGGCGGCGAACGGCGCGCTGTAGCCCTGCTTCTTCATCATCGGAATGAGGAAGACGCCGAGGGCGGCGGCCGAGGCCACGGCCAGGCCGACAATCGCTCCCATGAGGAGGCTGGCGGCGATGGTGACAATCGCCACCGCGCCCTTGTATTTGCCGAACAGGACGTTGACAAAGTCGATCAGGGTCTCGAGGAGCCGGCCCTTCAGCATCAACTGCCCGGTGGCGACAAAAAACGGGACGGCGAGAAAGGAAAAGCTGCTCATGCCCTCGTACATTTTCTGCCCGATGACCATCAGGTCGTAGCCCCGGACAAGCATATACACCATCGAACTGAGGAGAAGATTGTAGGCGATGGGTAGGCCGAAAACCATGAGCGCCAGGAACACGGCGATCAAAATGGTCAAAGACATGCGTTCTCCGTCTAAAGCATTTTATGAAATTCTGTGATAATCCGGGTTAGGCGCTGTAAGGAGCGGTAGGGTGATTTTTCCGGTGGTTTGGAAAAAGCGCCCGCGAGCGACTGGATGCGACTAACCCGGATTATCACGAAAATTCCTAAAATGATAGCTTGCGTCAAACAGGCGACGCGTGGTCTGTGGCGATTTCGCCATGGCGGCGACGATTACATAAGGTGCGGCTCGTCCCAGAGGAGAAGCTTGGTGCCGATGCCTTTCTCGAGGGCGGCCTGGTAAACATCGTAGCCCCACGACACGTCGAACACGGCCATGCCGCAGGCGACGAAAATGATGTTCTCGTCGTCGTTCTTCCTGCCTTCGGCTTTCCCGCGCACAATGTCCCCGAGGCTGGTGGACTGATCGAGGGGCTGCAATTTACCCGCGTCAATCAAGGTGTAAAGCGGTCCGCCGATGACGCCGGCGTAATACCCGGCCTTGTCCCCGGAGGCGACGGCTTCCTCGACATAGGCTTCGTGGAGGCGGACATTGTCGTAGACGATGCGGCACCCGGTCCACAGATCGTCGTCGCCCTTGGCCGGTCCGGACAGGAGGACGGTGGTCCCCTTCTTCAGCCATTTGCTGTCGAGGTGGAGCGGTTTCAGCCGCGACGCGGCGACGGTGACGACATCGGCGGCGCCGAGACATTCCTCCAGCGTCGTGGCGACAGACCCTTCGACGCCCAGTTCCTTCCCGGACCAGTCCGCGAAAGACTGCGCTTTTTCAGGGAAAACGTCAAAACATAAAACTTTTTTCAAGCCCGGCGCCTGCGACACAATGGACTTGAAACAGGATTCGTTAATGGGCCCGCAGCCGATGACGGCGGCGACGGTGGCGTCCTTCCGGGTAAGGTACCGGGTGGCGACACCGGGGACGGCGCCGGTACGCATGGCGCTCAGGAGGTTGGCGGACATGAGGCACAACGGTTCGCCGGTATCCTTGTCGTTCAATTGTACTGTCAAAACCGAACGCGGCAGCCCTTTCGGCGGGTTGGCCTGGTTCGACCCGTACCACTTGACGCCGCAGACGTCGAAGCGGCCGCCGAGGTAGGCTGGCATGGCGACGAAGCGGCGGTCCGGGCCGGCCACCGGCATGTTCGGGAACGGGCTTTCCTTCGGGAAGACAATGCCCATGCCGTGGCTGTTGTGGTTACTGCCGCCCATGAGATAGTCGCCTTCACTGAGAAGCGCGAACGTCTCCTCGGCGACATCGACGCAGCGTTTGACGTCGAGAACGCCGGCCTTGATCATGTCGGGTTCGGACAGGTAGAGGAACTCCGTTTTCTTTCCAGCCATTTCCTTTCCTTTTCTTCGAAGAGGCATATCGGTGGCGCGGACCGTTTCGGAACGCACCATATTCATCGTGGAATTCACAAGTGGCACAGTCTGAATAACGTGAACAGGACTCGGCCCGGGTTAAAACTTCACCAGGTCGTCGATGCGCCGGAGCGTGCAGCCTTCGTTCATGTCGCAGGCGCGCATGAGGAAGTTCAGTTTGTCGATGCGTTCCCCGGAACGCGGCGCGCCATTTTTCTGAATCGGCACCTGGAGGCCGACGGAAAAGTCCATGACGATATCGTCGATGACGCCGCCGGCGCGGCCGGACGGAACGGAGAGGAGACCGTGTTCCCTGGCGAAGGCGTGGGCGTCGAGGGCTTCCGTAATGGTGCCGACCTGGTTCGGTTTCAGGACAAAACCGTGGATGGACCGCGTTTCATAGGCCCGCTTGATCCGTTCCAGATTGGTGACGGTGAGGTCGTCCCCGATAATGAGGGTCTTCGTGATGGCGGCGGCGGCTTTCGGGTAATTGTCCCAGTCGTTTTCGTCGAGGAGGTCTTCCACGAAGACGAGGGGGAATTTTTCACTCAACATTTTCACATAGTCGATGAGTTCCGCCGCGTCGACCTGGCGGCCTTTCAGGCGGTAGGTCTTCGCGACCGGGTCGTACATCTCGCTGGACGCGCAGTCGAGGGCGTAGGCGACCTTGTCCGAGAATCCGGCCTCTTCCACCATCTCCCGCATAAGGCCGAGGACGACCTCCGGATCGTCGGACGGCGCCGCCCAGCCGTAGGAGCGGCCGACCGCCGGCTCGGCTTTGAGGAACCGGCGCAGCACCTTCCCGAGGGCGGTGAGGCATTTGGTGCCGATTTCCACCGCTTCGTAAATGCTTGCCGCCTTCCATGGGACGACGAGGAATTCGTTGAAGGCGAGGCTGATGTCGCCGTACACGCCGCCATTGACGATGTTAAATGACGGGATGGGCACGGTCCGGATCGGGCCGTCACTGAGGAGGTGGTAGACAGGCACGCGCTCCGCCGCCGCCCGGGCGCGGATGCAGGCTATGGAGACGCTGTAGATGGAATTGCCGCCGAGCCGGCTCTTGTTCCCGGTGCCGTCGAGTTCGATCATCCGGGTGTCGATGCCGCGTTGATCGGCGATGTCCATCCCGATGATGGCCGGGGCGATGACGTTTTTCACCGTGTCCACGGCCTTGTGGACGCTCATGCCGTCGTACTCGTTCGGGTTGCCGTCGCGGACAAAGGCCGCTTCGAACTGGCCGACGGAACTGCCGGTGGGCGCGGCGCCACGACCGAGATAACCGTCGTCCGTCACGATGTCGACTTCGACCATCGGGCGGCATTTGCAGTCAATGAGTTGCCGGGCGGCGACGTGTTTGATTTTCGACATGGAAGGGAGCCCTTTCAGGATTTCGGGACATACATGATGTTGAAGTCGCAGAGATTGGTGCCGGTGTTGCCGGTGAGGACGGTGTCGCCGATATCCCGGAGCGCTTCGTAACTGGCATGGGAACGGAGGGCGGCGAAGAGGTCGACGCCGCCGACCCGGGCGGCGCAGTAACTCTGGGAATCGGTCATGCCGCCGGCGACCGGCGTGGTGCCGTCAGTGCCTTCCGAATCCATCGACAGGAGGCAGGCGCCCTTTGTCTTTTCCGCCGCGATGGCGAAGGACACGGTCTCCTCCTGGGAAGGACCGCCGTGTCCGCCGATAGTGCTGTTGTCGTGGATGGTGGTGTAGGCTTCGCCCGAGGCGAGAATGACGCACGGCGCCGGGACGGGATTGCCGTGGGCCTGGATTTCCCGGGCGATGGAGGCGAACACCTTGCCGACGTCGCGGCTTTCCCCTTCGAGGAAGGAGGAGAGGATGACGGCGTTCAGGCCCATGCCTTCGGCGATTTCCTTGGCATAGATGCACGAGTCCGGGAGAGAGTTCAAGAGATAATAGGTATTGTTCGGGAAGGCCTTCGGCGTCTCACCTTCCGGGCCGACGGTCATGAGGTAGTCGACAACGTTTTTCGGCAAGCGGTCCGCGACGCCGTAGTCCTTGATGACGCGGCGGGCGTCCGCCAGGGTGGTCATGTCCGGGCCCATGGGCGTGCTTTTATAGTTGTCGTAGGGAATGCGGATGTCCCGGGTGGCCATGGGCGGCGTGCCGATGCCGTCACTGATGCCGAAGCCGATGAGTTCGGCGCCGCGCTCTTCGATCCGTTTCGCCAGCATGCCGCCGTTGAACCGGGAGATATGGCGGCGGATGGCGTTGATTTCATAGATGTCGGCGCCGGATTTCAGCATGACATCGGTGACGGCGATTTCGTCGTCGAGGGTCACGCCTTCGATGGGACAGCTCATCAA
>JAJBTL010000110.1:0-15094 GCA_020860865.1 Planctomycetota bacterium
GGTCATCCTTTTCGTTCGGCCCGGTATTCTTATTCGTGACGTGCCGGAGCGACATGATGACGACGATGAGGTCGTCCAGGAATCCGGCAATCGGAATGACATCCGGAATAATGTCGAGAGGCGACAGGGTGTAGAGGAGGGCCAGGACGAGGACCAGCTTGTCTGTCCGGGTCATGCCGCCCTTGGTGAAAAGATCCCACAGCATCTTGGCGCGACCGGCAAGATCCATGCGCGTTTCCCCTTTCGGTTTTTATTTTGTCATGAAGAAATGCGTCCGCCGCCGGCGTCCGCTACCGAATACCTGTCGGGAATGGCGGGAAATCTTTCGGGGAATTTATCGCTTCGCGCCGATGGTCGCGACGTCGCGGCACTCGTACTCGGGACATTCGCGGAAAACGCGGCGCCGCCGGCGTCAATCACGTCATGATAAAATCAAACACCTTGTCCACGTTCCGCTGCTCCGGCGCCATGAAGCGGTTCGCCAGCGGCGGCGGCGACAGCCTCGGGTAACTGTACCGTGGGTCCTCGGCCGGCCAGTCCGCCGGCCAGTCCGGCCGCAGTTCCGGCACCCGGAACACCCTCGCCTCGATGTCGCGGGCCGGGATCCCCCGGAGCGCCCGCGAGCCGTCGTCCAGATCCACCGACTCAGCGGACACCCACGACGATACGACAAACGATTCGGCCCGGCGGATGTCCGGCTGCTTGTTCATGGCAATGCGCATCATGTCCTCAACCAGTTCCCGGAGGTTGTCCTGATCGCGGGCGTGGATCATGTCGGCCTTCGAACCGATAAAACCGATTTTGTCGACATTGTTCGAGAACAGGCCGGACGGAATAATCGAACTGGCCAACGTTTCGATAAGGTGGTTTGTGTCGTTATAACGCCCGACGCCGCCGGACAGGATTCCCGGCACGTCGATGAGGACGAGGAGGCTGTCACAGCCGTTGATGGCGGCGAACAACGGGAGGATGACCTCCTGCCGGTAGCGCGCGTAATATTCGGAAAAACGCGCCGCCACCCCCGGGTTTGCGTTCCGGAACGCTGCCGGCAACGGCGAAAACTCGGCGCCCGGAAGCCCCGACGTCCGCCCGCGCCCGTGGGTCGCGATGTCCTCCGCCGTCAGGACGCCGCCCTCGCCGGTCCCAAGCATGAAAGTGGACGGCGTGATCATCTGGTTTTTGTTATGGACCATGTTGGCGAGGCATTTTTTATAGGAGTCCGTGATAGCGACATCCACCGGCGGCACCGTGGCGGCGAGGAGGGCGCGGTACTCCGCCATCGTTTCCCGTATGCGGTCGTAGGAGTCCCAGAGGTCGAGGAGTTCGTCCGACCAGCCGGCCAGGCTGTGGTGGCGGGCGATGAGTGAATCGGACAGGCGCTCGCCGGGGAAATCGAGGATGTCCCATTCGACCCGCCTGGACAGCCAGGCGCCGTGGCGGAGCGTGTTCCACATCCGGCTCGCCATATTGAGGCCGGAATGGACAAAGGAGCAGCGGTAGTGGTAGATGTCCCGCGTCTTCTCCGGCCAGGCGACGTTCTGCCGCTCCATGAGCCGGGCGCGCATGCGGGTACGGGGGAACGGCGCGAACGCGCCGTTGGGCGGCAGTTCCTGAAAGCCGGACAGGCGGGCGCCGTGGGCGATATGAAAACGGTTCGGGTCGAAGTGCTCCATATGCTGGAGAAGTGACAACAGAAACACCGTTTTCCCCGCTCCGGCCAGGCCGGTGACGGCGATTCGCCTCTCACTATCAAACCAGCGCATGACGCTCCTTCCAATGAATTCAACCCGATTTCGGCAGGACTGGCATTGTACCAAATACCCCCGTCAGCACAAGCCGGGAAACGCCTTCGTGCCGAGCCCGGAACGCCGCCGCGAGGCTGTCCCGCCGACCCGGACAGGTATATATGGGGGTCGGCGGACGAATCCAACCGCCGGATGGAAAGGATCAAGAATGAAAAACCACCCACTCTCACGCCTCGCCGTGGCCGTCATCGTGGCCGCCGTCGTCGCCGCCGCCGGGTCTGCCCGGGCCGGCGAATATGTCCTGGCGCCGAAGGCGCTGGACGAAGTCATCAACCCGAATTTCCGCATCGCCCTCGGCGACCGCGCCGCCGACTACGATCGCCTGAACCGGGCCGATCAGGTCCGCGCCTTTATCCAGGTTTATAAATCCTTGAATAATGGCGAAGACCCGCGCCTCCTGCCGGAAGACGCCAGTTACGTCTCCTCCGGCGGCCTTCCCTACCAGCCCTATATCCCGCGCCGTCCGGCCCAGTACATCAACCGCCGCTCCGGCGACCTTTACACCTATGTCGACGGCTACGGCTACCGACGGACGCCGGGCCGCCGCACGCCCTACGACTGGTTCAACCCGTACAGCGGCACGTCCTACGGCTACGGCTACGGCCCCGGAACGAATTACGGTATAACGCCGGCCTATCCGACCACCCCGTTTATCCCCGCCGCCGCGCCGCCCGAGACCTCGTCGACGCCGACCGTCACCGAACAGGCCCCGCCCGGCGGCTGGGGCCCGCCGGTGGCGCGTCCGCGCCGTGCCCCGGTGGCGACGGCCCCGACGGTGCGCGCCGGCCCCTGACCGGGGCGGCGAGCCCGTCGCCTTGTCGGTGTTTCCTTGCCGGATTGCGGGTCTTCCGGTACGATGTCCCCTTGTTTTGTCGGCCGGCGCGTGCGGTCCGTGCACCGGAGTATGCCCGGCAACGTACATGATGATTCGTAGAGGAGGGGACATGCCGTATTTGTCAATCACCACCGGGGTGGCTTTGTCACCGGAACAGCGCGAAGCGATTTCCCGCGAAATGGCGCAGCTCATCACCGTCATTCCCGGGAAGAGCGTCAGCAATCTCATGATCGGCTTTCACGACAAGGTGCCGATGGTCGCCGCCGGCCAGGAAGGGGCGCAGATCCTGTTCCTGGATCTCAAACTGTACGGCACCGCCGAAGCGGACCAAAAGAAAAAGTTCATCGAGGGCAGCTATGAAGTTTTCGGACGCATCCTCGGCATTCCCGCCGAATGCGTCTACATCGCCCTCGGCGAATACCCGGTCTTCGGCGCGCGCGGTTTGGCGCTTGGGGTATGACCGGCACCGCGCCGCAAAAAGTTTGAATACCACAAAAAGCCCCGGGCGCTGTGCCCCGGGGCTTGTTTGCATGACACCGTCGCGACGTGCCGCGTCCGGAACGCGTGCCGGAAAGATTCAAACGTGCCTAATATCGGTGTGATTACTGATTTCCGAATTCACCGTGCACAAATCCTCGGTGGACAGATCGTGAACGCTCCGGCGGCCGGTGATGCGGGCGAAATGCGCCAGTTCCCGGGTTGTGACGTTGAGGAAATTCGCCAACCGCCGCGCCGACGCATCGGTGTCGATGTTTTTCCGCAGTTCCGGATCCTGCGACGTTATCCCGTACGGGCAGCGCCCGGTGTTGCACATCTTGAACTGGCGGCAGCCGACGGCGATGAGGGCGGCGGTGGCGATGGCGACGGCGTCGGCGCCCATGGCGAGGGCCTTGGCGATGTCGGGAGAAATCCTGAATCCGCCCGTCACCACAAGGGACACGCCCTCCACCCGCCTCCGGTCGAGGTGCCGCCTGGCCCGGTGCAGGGCGAAGATGGTCGGGACCGAGGTGGCGAGTTTAATATACTTCGGCGCCGATCCGGTGCCGCCCGGACGGCCGTCCACGGTGATGAAATCGACATTGCCGGCGGCGAGGATGAAGTCGAGGTCCTCCTCGATACGGCCGGCGGCTATTTTCACGCCGATGGGCCGTCCTTCCGACATTTCCCGGAGTTCGTCGAGGCGGCGGGCGAGATCGGCCGGGGTGTCGATGTCCTTGAACCGGGAAGGGCTCAGGATATCCTGCCCGGCCGGAAAGCCCCGAGCGGCGGCGATTTCGTCCGTTACCTTTTCGCCCGGCAGGTGGCCGCCCATGCCGGGTTTGGCGGACTGGCCGATTTTGATTTCAATGGCGTCGACGCATTTCAAATTCTCCGGCGTGACGCTGTAGAGGTTCGGCACATATTCAAAAATGTACCGATTCGCGTTGCCGATGGAGTCCTCGAGTATGCCGCCTTCGCCGGAACACATCGCCGTCCCGGCCATGGCGCTTCCTTTGGCCAGGGCTATTTTCGCCTCGCGGGACAAGGCGCCGAAGGACATGTGGCTGACGTAGACCGGCGTTTCGATGACGAGGGGCTTGTCCGCCTTTGGCCCGATGACCGTTTCCGTCCCGACCGGATCGTCCGACATGAGCGGCGGATTGGCCAGTTGCCCGCCCTGGAACAGGATATCGTCCCACGATATCACCGGCTTTCGGGTGCGCATCGCTTCGTCGATGGACTCGCCCGTTTCCGCCATCGTCACGATGTCCGCCATCCATTCCTCGACGTCGTCGCGGCTCTTGTCCAGTTGCCGCGCCCCTTCCTGGTCCGGCGCGCCGGCGGTCGCCGCCTTGTAGCACGACTTCGGCGCGTCGCAGACCGGGCAGGTCCAGGCGACCGGTAGTTCGGCGAACGGCTTTCCCTCCTTGTCCTCGTTGTACTCGTAGCCGCATTCGATACAAATGTAGACAGCCATAAATCTCCCCTCCCTTGTGAATGAAAAAAAGTTTTACATAAAAAAACTCTCCGTGGGAAAAATGTCCGAGTGGCCGGCGGGCCATTAAATGTCCCTAGTTTCCGGCGTTTTTCCGAATTTCCGCGAACGTCATGTCGCGGAGGAGGACCCCGTCCTCGAATACCGGCTCGAGAATGTCACGGTCTCCCGCTTCCGCTTCCGGAACGGTCCGGAACCCGTCGCCGTGGCGGACAAGCGCGAGGCGGCCTTTCTTCGACGCCTTTGTGGTGTCGAGCGGGTTTTTGAAAATGTCGTGCCAGACCCCGTCCCGCTTTTGCGCCGAACATTTGAAGGCGAAGCGTTGCACGTCCCGGTCCATCCTCTGGAGGAGACCGCCGCCGGCGCCGAAGGCGGAGATGTTCGCTGCCGACCAGCCCGCGTTCCGAAGCGCGTTCAGGATGTCGTAGATGCCGTCGTAGTCGATGCCGTCGCCCCAGAGGAGGCGGACTTTCGGATGGAGTTCCCGGTAGCCCTGGTCGTTCACCGTCGCGCCGTAGCCGTCGGCCAGGAGGTCGAGGCAGCGGAGGATCGTCGTCACCGGATCGCCAGAGTCAGGCCGGACGACAAGGACGCCATCCCGGGCGAGGACGCGTTCCTTGAACGACGGCGCGCAGACGATGTCCCGCACCGCCGCGAAAATATCGTAACTGTCCGAGACGATGGAGACGATGCCGGTCGGGTAGAGGGAGAGGACGTGCTCGAACATTTCCCGCTCGCCGTCCCGGCCGAGGGCGGTCATGACGCTGTGTTCGGTGGCCGGCACGGACGCGCCGCAGACTGTCGGTTCGTTATAAAACGCCATCGCCGTCTCTATGCCCCGCACGGTGTCGGTGCCGAGGAAATTGACCAGGTGGGCGGCGCCGCCGATCCCTGCCGCTTCCATCGCTTCCACCCCGCGGTACCCGAAGTCGTGAAGCATGAACGGGAGGGCGCGGGCTGTCGTCTCCGGCCCGGCCGTGTCCAGGAGGAACCGTTCAACGAGCGATCGAATTTTCCTGGACAGCGTCGCCACCGTGCACGGATACCAGATGTGGGACAGGACCGTTTCCAGATGGTTCGTCAGGGCGAAGCATTCCGCGTCGGTGTTTTCCACCGTGACAAGGACGTTCGCCGTCGGCACCGCCAGTCCTTCCGGCACGGCGCGGATGCGGACCGGCAGCATGCCGCCGTGTTCGCGGACGATGTGCCGCCATATCCTTTCGTTGAACAGGCCGTCCCGGCCGAAGTAGTCGCGGGTGAATTTTTTCGCCGTATCGATGTCGTCGTCCGTGACGAAGGCGCCGACGAAAAACCGTTTCAGAACATACTGGAGGCCGAAAAACGTTGTCTCGGAATAGGTGGCGCCGACCCGCGATTCGAAGTAGGAGTACACCGCTTCGGTGCCGGCCGGATACTGGGCGTGGTGGGTCAGTTTGTACCCGTCGGTGAGAAGCGGCAGATTGACTGGTGCGTGCATGTGGCGGTTCCTTTCCATAATGGCAAGGACATCTCACCCGTTGGTACACCTTCAGGATGCCTCGACCGGAGCGATTCGTCAAGAATTGGTAGTGAAATACGACAAACAACGGCCAGCCGTTTCTCATGAAGTAAAACGGCTGGCCGGAAAAAGAGGTTTACGATAAGGCCGCGTTCCATGGCGACACAATCACCTGAACGCGCTCCGACGCGGTTTACCGCGCCATTTCTCCCCGGAATGAATCGCCCGGTATGGTCCCGCTCCGGCGCATCGCCGGCACGCCGACCCGGGTGTTGGCGCTCGGCCTGGCGCCGCCCGGTGCGGTCAACCGGTTTTCCAGATAGCCGAGGAGCCAGTTGGCGGCGAGGGCGACGATGGCGCAGAGGATGGAACCGGCGACGATTTTATTCGTGTTCATCGTCCGCAGTCCGTCGAACAACACCGCGCCGAGACCGCCGGCGTTGATGGCGGCGGCGATGGTGGCGATGCCGATAGTGGACACGACAGACAGCCTGAGCCCCGCGCACATCGGCCCGAGGGACAACGGGAGACGTACCCGCCACACGGTCTGGAGCCGCGTCATGCCCATGCCGGTGGCGGCTTCGACCACCGCCGGATCGACGTTTTCCAAACCGGCGAGAAAATTCCGGAGAAGCAGGTATTGGTTATAGAGGGTGAGGACGAGGATGGCGGTCGGTTTGCCGAGGTCGGTTACTGGAATAAGCAGGCTGAACATGGCGAGGCTCGGAATGGCGTAGAGCATGGAAAAAAGGCCATTCAGAATAACGCCGACCGGTCGCACGAACAGGCTGAGGAGCGTCAACGGCACCGCCAGCGCCAGGGACAGCACTATGACGATGCCGACCAGTTGCAGGTGTTCAATAAGGGCAAAGGCGAGTTTTCCGTACTGGCTCGTCAGGTACTCAACCATGCCGCACCTCTTTCCACACCGCCTCCCGCTCCTGCTCCGCCGCGACAAGGGAGCGGACAAACCCGTCCGCCGGCGCGGTGGCGATGGCGGACGGGGTGTCGAATTGCCTGACCCGGCCGCCGTCCATCACGACGACCCGGCCGCCGAGGCGGAAGGCTTCCGTGATATCATGGGTGCCGAGGAGGAATGTTTTCCCGAGACCGGCGTGGATGCGTAAGAGTTCCTCCTGGAGTGACTGCCTGGTTATGGCGTCGACGGCGCCGAACGGCTCGTCCAGGAGCATCACCGCCGGTCCGGCCGCCAAGGCCCGGGCCAGGCCGACCCGTTGTTGCTGGCCGCCGGAGAGTTGGCGAGGATACCGCTTCCGGTAGGTCGTCGGGTCGAGGCCGACAAGTTCGAGGAGCTCGTCGACGCGATCCCGGATGCGGGCCTTGTCCCAGCCGAGGAGGTTTGGAACCGTCGCGATGTTTTTAGCCACCGACATGTGCGGGAACAAGCCGGACTGCTGGATGACATAGCCGATGCGACGGCGGAGCGTCACCGGATTGGCCTGGCGGACGTCTTCGCCGTGGAGAAGCACCCGGCCTTCGTCCGGATCGTAGAGCCGGTTGACCATTTTCAGGAGCGTCGTTTTGCCGCTCCCGGACGAACCGAGGATGGTGACAAATTCGCCCGGCCGAATAGTCAGGCTCACCCGGTCCACCGCCCGCGAGCCGGAGGTGGCGAAGGATTTTGAAACATTTTCAAAGACGACGGCGTTGTCTTCCACAATGGCCCCTCCGAAAAACTTGCTGGCGGATGATACCCGGACGGCGTTTTTTCCCGTCCCAACGGCATTATTTCAACGTGGCGAAAAACTCCCGCGCCACATCCTCGTACTCCCGCTTGTCCACATCCACCGCCGCGTTGAGGCGGGTGATTGTTTCCGTGTCCAAAGCGGCACTGATACGGTCGAGGGCGGGTGCGATGCCCGGATGGGCCTCGAGGACTTCCGTCCGCACAACGGGAGCGAGGTGATACGGCGGCCACATTTGTTTATCATCTTCCAGGAGGGTGAAGGCGGCGGTATCGACCAGCTGACCTTCCGTCGTGTAGGCCGGCGCCAGATCGGCCTGGTTGTTCTTAAGGATCTGGTATTTGAGGCCGTTGTCGTAGACGCGGGACGACTTCCATTTGAACGGTCCGTACACGGCGATCATCCGGGGCAGGCCGTCGTCCCGGTGATCGAATTCGCCCTGCGAGGCGAAGCGGATTTCCCCGGCGTGGCGCTGGAGATCGGAAATGTTCTTGATGCCGAGACGGTTCGCCGTCTCCGTCCGGATGACCAGCCCCTGGCCGTCATTCGCCCGCGACCGCTCGAGCCAGGTGAGGTTGAAGCGTTTGGCATATTCGTCCTTCACCGTGTTGTATACCTTGTCCGGATCGGTCTGGAGATCCATCCGAAGAATGGTCAGGAGGCCGGTACCGGTATACTCCGGATAGACGTCAATTTCGTTGTTCAGGATGGCGGTGTGGACGATGGCGTTCGCCACGGCGAACACGCGTTTGACCGTGAAGCCTTCCTCTTCGAGGGCGAGGGCGTAAAGTTCGCCGACAATCAAACTTTCCGTGAAGTCTTTCGAGCCGACGCGGATGGTCGGTCGCGATTCGCCCGCCGGCGCCAGCGTCGCCACGGCGAAAACGGCGGCAAGGACGAAGGCCAGGCGACGCAGAACTGATGGTGAAAAACGTGTCGTCATTGGAAAAACTCCTGTAGGGCAAGGGACCGGTCAAGCCGTTCCGTGGCGGAAAAACGCGCGTTCCATAATGGTAAAGAGGAGGGCGCCGGAGAGGGACAGTATCGCCACCGCCACGCCGCCGACGACGAGGAGGCCGGGCCGGTTGAGGCCGAGGCCGGTGAAGATGATTTCGCCGAGGCCGCCGGCGCCGATTTTGGCGGCGAGGGTGGCGCTGGCGATGATTTCTATGACGGCGATTTTGCAGCCGGCGAGGACGAGGGGCATGGCCAGTGGTAGCTTGACCTTGAGCCACGATTCGCGCCGCGTCATGCCGACGGCGGCGGCCGTTTCCATCATGAACGACGGCACCGAATCGAGCCCGGCGATGGCGTTCAGGAGAATTGGCGGAATGGCGAGGAGGGTCAACGCCACCACGGCCGGCCGAAAGCCGATGCCAAGTATTGGAAGAAGGAGGAGGAGAACGGCGAGACTGGGGACAATGCGCAGGGCCTGGAAACCACTGGCGAGGCGAACGCCGAGGCGACGGTACTTCACGGACAGGCAGGCGGTGGGGACGGCGATGACGAAGGCGGCCAGGAAGGCGGCCAGGCTGACCAGGATGTGTTCCCGGACGGCGGTGATGAACGCGTCGGAACTGGTGACGAAATAGGAAATGATATCGTCCCGCATGAGGTCGACGATCCCCGGTCGGAACCCCCCCCGTCACGGTTCCACCAAGAGACTGTCCGCCGCCGCGCTGGTTCCCGCCGGGCGAATGCGGTTTTTTCGTCAGGAAAACGTCCGGGCGCCTTGTATCAATCGACCGGCGCGGGTATAGTTGTCCACCGTTGCCGTGCCCCCACCGGCGGGAGGCGCGGACAAGGTTTTCGGAATGAGCGCGGCGAATTACGTTAAGGGACTTGTTATGATTGACGATCACAACGGGGCCGTTCCGGCCCCCAATTCCGGTACGAAGGTAATATGTATTTTGTATATCGGGTTCTTCCTGGTGTGGTGCGTTGGCTTGGCGATGGGCCTCATCTGGACCGGTCCCGACATGCCCCGGTGGTTCGGCGTTCCGGCCTGGTTCCTCCTGGGCTGTGTTTTTTCCTCTGTTGCGGTGTCGGTGGCGCTTGTCCTGTGCATGCGGCGGTGGTTCAAATGAGCGGGCTTGTCGATGCGGTGCGGGCCCAGCCCGTCGTGTTCCTCGTCGTCGTCCTCTTCCTCGCCTTCATGGTCGGCGCCGGCTTCTGGGCGCGGCGGGCAGTGGCCCGTTCGGAAAAGGGCGGCGGCGTCAGGAAGTTCCTCGAGGAGTATTTCCTCGCCGGCCGGAGCCTCGGCGGCTTCGCCTTGGCGATGTCGATGATCACGACCTACACGAGCGCCTCCAGTTTTATCGGCGGCCCCGGCATCGCCTATTCCCTCGGGCTTGGCTGGATACTCCTCACCATGATTCAGGTGCCGACGGCCTTTCTTACCCTCGGCGTCCTCGGCCGGAAGTTTTCCGAATTCAGCGAGAAAACCGGCGCCCTCACCGTCAGCCAGTTCCTCTACCACCGCTACCGATCGAACCTCCTGGTGGCGGTGACGAGCCTGTTCATGATTGTCTTCTTTGTCGCCATCATGCTGGCCCAGTTCATCGGCGGCGCCCGCCTATTCCAGGCCATCACCGGTCTCCCGTACACGAGCGGGCTTATCATGTTCGGCGTCACCGTCTGCCTCTACACGACGGTGGGCGGTTTCCGTGGCGTCGTCCTGACGGAAATCATCCAGGGCGTTGTCATGCTGTTCGCCTCGGTATCGATTCTGTACTGCGTCATCGACGCCGGCGGCGGACTCGGCCCCATTCTCGATCGGATGGAAGCGATTGACCCGGGACTGCTTCTTCCGACCGGCGCCGGCGGCGGCATACCGGTGCCGTTCCTGTTGTCGTTCTGGGTGCTGGTGGGCGTCGGCGTCCTCGGCCTGCCGCAGACGGCGCAGAAGTGCCTCGCTTTCCGGGACAGCCGGTCGCTCCGCCGCGCCATGATTTTCGGCACCATCGTTATCGGCTTCATTCTTTTCGCCACCCACCTGACCGGCGCCCTTGGCCGAGGCGTCATCCCCGATCTGCCGGTCGGCGACCTTATCATGCCGACCTTGATCGTCAGGCTGATGCCGCCGGTCCTGTCCGGGCTGTTCGCGGCCGGCGTCCTTTCGGCCATCATGTCGACGGTGAGTTCGATGCTCATTATCGCCTCGGCGACGCTTATCCGGGATGTCTATCTCAGTTGGCACCTGAAGGGCGATCTGGAGGCGGCGAAGACGGCGTCGGTGAAACGGATCAGTACCGGCCTCACCGCCTTTCTTGGCATCGCCGTTTTTGTTCTGGCCCTCGAGCCGCCGGACCTTCTCGCCTGGATAAACCTGTTCGCCTTCGGCGGGCTGGAGGCGGTGTTTTTCTGGCCGATTCTCCTTGGCCTGTTTTGGAAAAAGGCCAATCGGACCGGCGCGTTTGCGTCCGTCTGCGCCGGACTCCTCTCCTTTATTCTCATGACCGTATTCAAACTTTCACCAGGCGGCATGCACGCGATTGCTCCCAGTCTCGTCATCGCCGGCCTGGCCTTTTTCGTCGGTAATGCCTGCCATTCCGACTCCGCAAAAGAAAGGGCACCAGCATGAAAGTCGTCACCATCAACGGCAGTCCGAACAAGAACGGGAACACCGCCACCGCCCTCGACGCGGTGACGGCCGCGCTCAGGGAAAACGGCATCGAAACGGAGCGCATCGAAATCGGCACCAAGGCCATCCACGGCTGCATCGCCTGCGGGCGCTGCTTTGAAATGCAGAACCGACGCTGCGTCCTGGATGACGACATGCTGAACGGCTCCCTGGAGACGCTGTTCAACGCGGACGGCGTCGTCGTCGGATCGCCTGTCCATTACGCCGGCATCGGCGGGGCGTTGAAAAGCTATCTCGACCGCGCCTTCTTCGTCGCCAGCGCCAACGGCTCCCTCATGCGCCACAAGGCCGGCGCCGGCGTCGTGGCGGTCCGCCGTGGCGGCGAAATTGCGGCGTGGGAACAGTTGAACAAGTATTTCACCATCTCCGAAATGTTCATGGCGTCGAGCCACTACTGGAACATGGTGTTCGGTCTCGAACCGGGCGAATGCAAAGGGGACGGGGAAGGCATGCAGGGCATGCAGATCCTTGGCGAAAACCTGGCCTGGCTCGTCAAGGCGCTCGCCAACGGGAAGGCAACGCTGCCGCCGGCGCGCGAGAAAATCATGACGAATTTCATTCGTTGAAACACCTTGATTGGTCGGTGCAGCGACGTTGTCGCAGTGCCACAGACGGATCGAACGTTTCCAAACTTTCCCATAAAATAGGGTCGACCAAACGGCGGTCGACCCTATTTTGTTTTCATGGGTTGTCACTTTCTCTACCCTTCCGGGAACATCATTTCTTCCGCGAAGGCGGTTTGGAAGTCGTCCCGGCCTGACAGTTCGATGTATTTGACTGTGCGGCTGATGGCGTCGGCGCGGTCGCGTTCGCTGCCGGAGAGGAGGTACAAACGCGATCCGGCAAGGGAGGCATTGCCGACCGATCGGACGCACTCGAGGCGGATGCCCGTCGGCAACAGGCCGGTCCTGAGCGCGGCGGCGGGGCGGAGGTAGTTCCCGAAGCCGCCGGCGAGGAGGACGTGGTCGACTTCTTCCGGCTTGACGCCGGCGATGTCCAGAAGCACCCGGGCGCCGGCGGCGATAGCGCCTTTCGCCAGTTGGAACTCCCGGACGTCGCGGCTTGTCAGGGCGACGCCGCTGTCACCGTGACCCGATACCGGTTCGAGCCAGAGAGCAGGGCCGTCGTCGTCCTCGTGGATGTGGCGGCGGACCGGTTCCGGGATGTTTTCGTCATCGGCCTCGTCCGCGTCCAGCATGCGGCCGCCGTCATCGACGACGCCAAGGTCGAGACAGGCCGCCACGGCGTCGAGAAGGCCGGTGCCGCAGATGCCTTTGGCCGGATGGATATTGTCGACGACGGCGATGTCGAGGCCGCCGTCCGCGCCGGGGGAGACTCCGGAAATGGCGCCAGGGACGGCCCGCATGCCCTGGCGGATGCGGGCGCCTTCGAACGCCGGTCCGGCCGCGGCGGCGCAGGCGTAGACGGTCTGGTTCGCGGCGAGGACGATTTCGCCGTTCGTCCCGACGTCGAGGAAAAGAACCGTGGGGCTGTTGTCCGCCGTGACGTTGTGGGCGAGGATGCCGGCGGTAATGTCGCCGCCGACATAGGCGGCGATATTCGGGACTATCATGACAAGGGGTTCGTTCGGGCTGTGCCAGCCGATGTCCCGGCCCGGCACCGGGTCGACCCGGCGAAAGCCGGGGATGAACGGGCTCAGGGCCAGCGCCGTCGGGTCGACGCCCATGAGGATGTGGTTCATTACCGTGTTCCCGGCGACGCTGACGAGGAGGAGGTCGTCGCCGTTCCGGCCGGCGGCGGCGAGGGCTTTTCGGGACAGGTCCTCTATCGCGTCGACGGCGAGGCGGCGGAGTTCGCCGAGTTCGTCGCGGCCCCGGGAGGCGTAGTCGATACGGCTGATAACGTCGTCGCCCCGGAGCGACTGCGGGTTGGCGATACTCGATACGGCGAGGATGGTGCCGTCCCGCATATCGCACAAGGCCGCCGCCATCGTTGTCGTCCCGAGGTCGACGGCGAGGCCGAGCCCATCCCGGCCGGAGCCGGCCGGACGAACGGCGAGGAGGCGGCGGCCGAGGCCGACGACGTCGCAATCGTAAGCGGCTTGGCGGAGGCGGCGCGGGAGTTCCGTCAGGACGTTCGGCGGGATGTCGATGTCGGTCCGGCCGGCCTCCGCCAGGGAGTCGAGGAGCCGGGTGGAATCGTCCCGCTGATCGTCCTTGCTTGGATGCGGCATGGTGACGGCGACGGTCCATAGGTCGTCCCCGATGGTGGCGTCGCGGCCGGCGAAGTCGGTGAGGACGACGCCGTCCGAATCGATGTTGACCGGATCGGCGATGACGAGATCGGCGTCGACCGTGGCTACACACGAGGCGCGCCAACCGTCCCGGACCAGCTTGTCCGGAAGGCAACCGGTGTGGGCGGAACCGGCCGGGACATCGCCCGCCAGGACCTTCACACGGCATTTGCCGCAGAGGCCCTTTTCGCCGCACGGCGCCGGGATGTCGAAGCCGGCCTGGCGGACCGCGTCGATGAGGCGGGTGCCGAGGGGGACTTCGGACTGCCGTCCGGACGGTTGAAATGTGATGGTGGGCATGATGTCATCCCTCGTTCTTTCCGGGAAAGGGAATAGATTACCATCCTTTTTATGAGAGCGTGCCTTGAAAAGATCAGTCGACCCGCATGAACATTGCTTTAAGGTAACGGCCCTGCGGGAAATCGCCGGCGACGGGATGGTCGGCGCCGGGACCGGTTGTCTCGAAAATGACCAGGCCGCGACCGGCGTCGGCGCCGGCCTTCCGGACCATCTGCCGCCAGCGTTCTTCCGGGACGGCACCGGAACAACTGCAGGTGACGAACAGGCCGCCCGGCTCGACTACCCGGAGGGCGGCCCGGTTCATGTCGTGGTAGGTCTTCAGGGCGCGCTCGACATCGTCCTGGCCGGCGGCGAGTTTGGGCGGGTCGAGGACGACGAGGCCATAGCGGCGGCGGCCGGTCTCCTCCTCCCGAAGAAAATGAAACGCGTCGTCGTGGACGAGCGTTATCCCGTCCGCGTTGTTTTCCTTGATGTTGGCATCGGCCATGGCGATGGCGTCTTCGTCCAGGTCCACCGCCGCGATGCGGCGGGCGCCGCCTTTCCAGGCCGACAGGGAAAAACCGCCGGAATAGCAGCATAAATCGAGGACGTCCCGGCCCCGGGCCAGATGGGCGACACGGGCGCGGTTGTCCCGCTGATCGAGGAAGAAACCGGTCTTGTGGCCGGCGGCGAAGTCGACGCGGTAACGGATGCCGTTTTCCGTAATCGTCACCGATTCGGGCGCGGGATAGCGTTTCTCGATTTTTCCAAAGGAAACGCCCTCTTTTTTCTCGGCGTTCTTGTCGCCCCGGTACGCCACTGTGGCGCCCGGATACAGCGTCTTGAGGGCGGCGACCAGTTCGTCCGCCAGATGAATCCAGCCGGCGATGTAGGGTTCGACCAGGACGACGTCCGCGAAGACGTCGATAACGAGGCCGGGAAGGCTGTCGGCCTCGGCGTGGACGAGGCGGTAGGCGTTGCCGATGGTGTCCATCGGGAGGACGGTTTCACGGAGTTTTTTGGCGGCGGCGAGGCGGTTGTGGATGAAATGTTCATCAATGTCCTCGGCCTGGTTTTCCGTGAGGACGCGGACGGCGAT
>JAJBTL010000110.1:15104-24833 GCA_020860865.1 Planctomycetota bacterium
CGCGCCACGACGGCGCCCGACTTGTCCCTGACCGCGACGAGGGAACCGGGTGCGAGTTTGACCCGTGGGGCGGAAACCATTTTTTTGAATATCCAGGGATGTCGGGAATTGCGTGGCGTTTTCAAGGTGACGACGGGCAGCAGCATAGTATGTCTGGCCTTTATGAGAGAATGAGTTTTTGGTTGGTTCGAGTGCGACGGGAAGGTGTTTTTTTATAGCGAATGGTGGTGATTGCGGCGGCGCGACTCAACGGCCGTCGCGGAGCCGCAGGCCGCTGGCCGGGTGGATTTCCGGTTGCGAAAGGATTTTCTGCACCGTCTTTTCGACATCGTATTCGACCCGCCTGTAGGAAATCATCTGGCCGTCGTAAATGACGTAACAACTACGGGGATTCCGGTCGCGGGGCTGGCCGACCGAACCGACGTTGACGATGGCGCGGACGGCGTCGTTGACGCGGTAGCGGCTGGCGATGGTCGAGAGCATGAGGAACGACTCGTTGTTTTCCTCGAGAATGCCGGGGAAATGCGTGTGGCCGACAAAGGCGATGTGCTGGCTCATGGCCGAGAAAATGTCCGCCGTTTTCAGCGGGTCCATTTCCGGGTCGGACGGGAGGACATATTCCGTAATGGGCTGGCGTGGACTGCCGTGCATGGCTTCGAAGCCCTTGTCTTCGTGCATCGGTTCCAAATTCGCGAGCCATTCCCAGCGGCGGGTGACCTCCTCGTCGTCGTTGTCGTAGGGGGGACGGAGAAGTTTCCGGTGGTAGTCGACGGATTTTTTGGCAATGGGGTTGAAGCCTTCGGCATCGAAGAGGACGGTGTAGTCGTGGTTGCCGCAGAGGTTGACGGCACAAGCGGCATCGACCAGATCGATGCAAGCCACCGGGTCCGGGCCGTAGCCGACGGTGTCGCCGAGGTTGTAAATGACACGAACGCCCTGACCGCGTATGTCGTCGATGACGGCGGTCAGGGCTTCGAGATTTCCGTGAACATCGGAGATTATCGCAATCGGCTCATGGGCTTCAGGCATGATTTTCCTGTGAATGCGAGAAAGCTAAAGTGTACCTCTTATACCGCGACGACTTCCGTCACTTCCGGCACGTCTTCCTTCAGCTTCGCTTCCACGCCCATTTTCAAGGTCTGGGCCGCGTGCGGGCAGCCGTTGCAGGCGCCCTGCAACTGGACCTCGACCTTGCCGGTCTCTTCGTCGACCGATATCAACTGGACATCGCCGCCATGACCCTGGAGCAGGAGGCGGATGCCTTCGATGGATTCCTGAACCTTTTCCTTCATGATGCACTCCTCTATATGATGCGGTACCGCATAGCAAGTGGTTCACACGCCACTTCGATTCTTGAATTGGTATTACAGCGGAGGGCGGCTTACTTTTCCCGCTTCTCACCCTCCTTTATATCCTGTCGCGCTTGAAAATCAAAGCCCCGCCTGCTTCCGGAGGTCGTCGGCAGTGCTGGTGCGTTCCCAGGTGAACTCGGCTTCCGGACCGCCGAAGGGGCCGAGGGAGGAGCTTTAGAAATAACGCGGCTTCAGGAGATCGAGTTCCTTGATGATTCCGGACGGCCGCAGATCGAAGTTGTCGTGGATGAGGCTGACAATCTTGTCCTCGTCGACCTTGTTGGTGCCGAAGGTGTCGACAAAGACGGACAGGGGCTTGGCGACGCCAATCGCGTAGGACAGTTGCACTTCGCACTCGTCGGCGAGGCCGGCCTGGACGACATTCTTCGCCACCCACCGGGCGGCGTAGGCGGCCGACCGGTCGACCTTGGACGGGTCCTTGCCGGAGAAGGCGCCGCCGCCGTGGCGGCCGCGTCCGCCGTAGCTGTCGACGATGATTTTCCGGCCGGTGAGGCCGCAGTCGCCCTGCGGGCCGCCGATGACGAAACGGCCGGTCGGGTTGATGTGGTAGATGGTGTCCTTCGAGAGAAGTTCGTCCGGCACGACGCGCTTCACCAGTTCGACCATGTCGGCGTAGATGCGGTCGTGGGACGCTTCCGGCTCGTGCTGGGTGGAGATGACGACGGTGTGGACATGGACCGGTTTCCGGCCGTCGTATTCGACAACCACCTGGCTCTTCGCGTCGGGGCGGAGGTACTTGATGCTGCCGTCCTCGCGGGCCGCCGTCAGGGAACGCATGAGGTCGTGGGCGAGGTGGATGGGGAGGGGCATCAGTTCCGGCGTTTCGTTGACGGCGTAGCCGAACATCATGCCCTGGTAGCCTGCTCCTTGGTCGGCCGAGAGGGTGTCCCGGACGCCCATGGCGATGTCGGGGGACTGTTTGTCCAAGGCGACCATGACGGCGCAGGTCTTGTAGTCGAAGCCCATGTTGGCGTCGGTGTAGCCTATCCATTTGATGGTGTCCCGGACGAGGGATTGGAAATCGACCTGGGCCTTCGAAGTGATTTCGCCGGCGAGGACGACGAGGCCGGTGGAGACGAGGGTCTCGCAGGCGACGCGTGACGTCGGGTCCTGGGTCAGCATGGCGTCAAGGACGGCGTCGGAAATGTGATCGCTGACCTTGTCCGGGTGGCCCTTGGAGACGCTTTCAGAAGCAAAAAAGGTGTGACTGGACATAATGACTTTCTCCCTCAAAATAAACGCGCGGTCGCCGGACCGGTGGCCCCGAACGCGTATCCGTCGGGACGGTCTTAGTCAATAAATCAAAAGAGTGCAAAAGTAGTGCCTGAAAGGGCGTATGATAGTTCGACCGGTTCGCCCGCGCAAGCACTTTCTCGCCCTTCGGCCATATTTCCGGTTGGCATGGAATCGGCGTCGGCGCCCTGTTTTGCCGTATTGAACGTGCCGCCGGTACGTTCGTTCAAAGCGTGGATAAATATTGTACCTTTACGGATAATTCCATACACTTTTTCCCATGATCTATTCAGCGTCACGACGAACCGATATGCCAGCCTTTTACCCCGACGCCATTGTCCGCCGGGTCGACCGATCGCGTAAACTCGAGGCCATCGTCCTCTGGACCAAGGACATCCGGAACCTGGTGCGGCATGACGGTTTGGCCCGGGTGGTGCGGACAGTGCCGACAGTGGTCAACTATACCGTCACCGGCCTTGCTGGGACGGACTGGGAGCCGCGCGTCCCCCGGTTCGACCGGCAACTGGACGACCTCGCCGCCGTCGTCCGGCTGATACCGCCACGGGCGATACGCTGGCGCTTTGATCCGATTGTCCCGACCGATGACTGGCTGGACCGGTTCCGCGCGGTTCACGACGGCTTGGAGTCCGTTCTCGGGCCGGTCGATACCGTGACCGTGAGCTTTCCCGATCCGTACCGGAAGGCGGTGGCGCGGACCGTGGCGGCCGGTCTCGAGTGGCCGACCGTTTCCCCGGCGCGGCGGCGGGAGATGCTGGCGGCCCTCGTAGCCGAGTTCGACCGGGAGCGGGAAGGAAATCCGGTGCGGCTCTGCTGCGAACCGGAACTTCTCGACCTTCCCGGCGTGGCCCAGGCCCGCTGCGTCGACGGCGATCTTTTTCAGGAACTGTACGGGTTGGCGCTCGGCGGTTTGCCGAAGGACGGCGGGCAACGGGCTCATTGCGGCTGCGTGGTGTCGACAGACATCGGTGCTTATACAAATGTTTGCGGCCATGGCTGCCTGTACTGTTATGCCCGGCCGGATGCGGCGACGGAGACGGCGTCGTCAGGTGGTACCGGTGCGGACTCCGGGTAACGCCGTACCGCCCAAAAAAAACACCGGGAGCGCGAGGGTTCGCGCTCCCGGTGGTGGTATATTCGGGACGGTTGGGAAGGTATTACGCTTCCTTGGAATCCTTCAACTTCTTGACCGCTTCGGTGAACAGCGGGACGATCTTCAGGACGTCGCCGACGACGCCGAAGTCGGCGACTTCGAAAATCGGCGCGCCCGGGTCCTTGTTGATGGCGATAATCAGTTCCGACTCTTCCATGCCGGCGAGGTGCTGGATGGCACCGGAGATGCCGCAGGCGATGTAGAGGTTCGGGCGGACGGTCTTGCCGGTCTGGCCGACCTGGCGGTCCTTCGGCTGCCAGCCGGCGTCGACGGCGGCGCGGGACGACGAGATGGTGGCGTGGCCGAGTTCGGCGGCCAGTTCCTCGAGAATCTTGAAGTTGGCCGGGTCGCCCATGCCGCGGCCGCCCGAGACGAGGATCTTCGCGTCCATGATGTCCATCCGGTCCGAGACCTTCTTGATGATGTCGAGGATTTCGACATTGCGGCGCTCGGCGAGGCCGGGGACCTTGAACTCTTCGACGGGGCAGGTCAGTTTTTCGTCCGGGGTCTGGCGCTGCATGACGCCCGGGCGGACCGTCGCCATCTGCGGACGGAATTCGGGGCACATGATGGTGGCCATGATGTTGCCGCCGAAGGCGGGACGGGTCATCATCAGGTGGCCGCCGCCGAGGGGGTTGTCGTCGGCGGAAATGTCCAGGCCGGTGCAGTCGGCGGTGAGGCCGGTGTGGACGCGGGCAGAGACGCGGGGCGCCATGTCACGGCCGATGGCGGTGGCGCCGTAGAGGACGATTTCCGGTTTCTTCGCCATGACGACTTCCGTCAGGGCGTGGGTGTACGGTTCCGTCATGTACGTCTCAAGGGCCGGGTCGTCGACGACGATGACCTTGTCGGCGCCGTATTCGGCGAGCTTCTTGGCGGCGGCCTTGAGGTCTTTTCCTAGGACGACGGCGGTGACTTCGGTGTTCCGGTCCTTGGCGAGGACCTTGCCCTTGCCGATCAGTTCGTAGCCGACGCCCATGCAGTGGCCGTCAAGCTGTTCGATGAAGACGAACACGCCTTTATATTCTTCGATATTCATAGGGAATAAATCCTTCCTGTTTCATTCCTGTTTCATCATTACGCTAACGAAAATAGAACGTGTTCTCTTAAAGGATAAACTTTTCGGTGAGCCGATCCACGAGCCAGTTGGCCGATTCCTGGGGGTCCATGGTGACGACGGTGCCCTTGCCCTTGACACCCTTGGTAAAGGACTTGAAGACGCGGGTCGGGGAACCCTTGAGGCCGATATTGGACGTCTCGACGTCGAGGTCGGCGCGGGTCAGCGTCTTCACTTCCATTTCCCGGTAGGCGTCGAAGATGCGGCCGGGGGTCATGTAGCGGGGCGGGTTCAGTTCCGCCAGGGCGGTGATGAGGCAGGGAAGCTTCGCCTTAATCATGTGGTAGCGGTCTTCGTACTGGCGCTTCACGGTGATGTAGCCGTCCTTGACTTCGACTTCTTCGGCGTAGCTGATGTTGGGAAGTTTCAGGTGTTCGGCAATCTGCGGGCCGACCTGGGCGGTGTCGCCGTCGATGGCCTGACGGCCGGTGATGATGAGGTCGTAGGGGAATTTCCGGATGGCCGAGGCGAGGGCCGACGAGGGCGCCCAGGTGTCGGCGCCGCCGAAGAGGCGGTCGGTGACGAGGACGGCTTCGTCCGCGCCCATGGCCAGGGCTTCCCGGAGGGCGGCGTCGGCCTGGGGCGGGCCCATGGAGATGACCGTGACCTTGGCTCCGTGGATGTCTTTCAGGCGGAGGGCGGCTTCGAGGCCGGCCTTGTCGTCCGGGTTGATGATGGAGGGGACGCCGTCGCGGATAAGCGTGCCGGTCTCCGGATTCAGCTTCACCTCGTTGGTGTCGGGAACCTGCTTGATGCAAACAATGACATTCATTTGTATATACTCCTGTCCGTAAGACGATTTCTCAAAGAGTCCACTTATTTCAGAACCGACGCGGCGATGACCATGCGCTGCACTTCCGAGGTGCCTTCGTAGATCTCGGTGATCTTGGCGTCGCGCATCATCCGTTCGACCGGGTAGTCGCGGGTGTAGCCGTAGCCGCCGTAGAGTTGGACGCACTTCGTCGTCACCATCATCGCCGTTTCGGCCGCGAACAGCTTGGCCATGGCGGACTCGAGGGAGTATTTCTTCTTCGTGTCCTTGGCGCGGGCGGCGGAGTAGACGAGGTAGCGGGCGGCTTCGATGCGGGCCTTCATGTCGGCCAGTTGGAACTGGGTGTTCTGGAAGGCGGACAGGGGTTTCCCGAACTGTTTGCGTTCCTTGACGTAGGCGACGGTCTCGTCAAAGGCGCCCTGGGCGATGCCGAGGGCCTGGGCGGCGATGCCGATACGGCCGCCGTCGAGGGTGAGCATGGCGATGCCGAAGCCCTTGCCTTCCTGCCCGAGGAGGTTTTCCTTCGGCACTTCGCAGTTTTCGAAGACAAGTTCCGTCGTGGCGGAACCGCGAATGCCCATTTTGAGTTCCTTCTTGCCGATGGAGAAGCCGGGGAAGTCCTTTTCGACGATGAAGGTCGAAATCCCCTTGTTCCCCTTCGACTTGTCGGTCATGGCGAAGACGATGTAGACGTCGGCGACGCCGCCGTTGGTGATGAAGATCTTGGTGCCGTTCAGGATGTACTTGTCGCCCTGGAGGACGGCCTTCGTCTGCTGGCCGGAGGCGTCGGTGCCGGCGCCCGGCTCGGTGAGGCCGAAGGCGCCTATTTTTTCGCCCTTGGCCATGGGGACGAGGTATTTCTTAATCTGCTCTTCGGTGCCGTGTTTCCGGATCGGTTCGCAGCCGAGGGAGGTGTGGGCCGAGACGACGACGCCGGTGGTGCCGCAGACGCGGGACAGCTCTTCCACGCACATGGCGTAGGTGAGGGTGTCGCAGCCCTGGCCGCCGTATTCCTTCGGGAAGGGAATCCCGAGAAAGCCGTACTTCGCCATCTTTTCGACTGTTTCGTAGGGGAAACGCTCTTCTTCGTCCAGGTCCTGGGCGAGCGGCTTGACTTCCGTTTCCGCGAAAGAGCGGAAAAGCTGCCGGGCCATGGTGTGTTCGTTACTCAGTTCAAAATCCATTATTCATCTCCAAAAGTCATCGGGGCAATACTTCCACGTAATAAAATGACGAGACGGTTGTTGTGCTTTTTCATTCGTGATGCGATCGCGACGCCGCATCGGGCGGCGCTCACCTCCGTCCGCCCGACGCCGGTCGAACCTAAATGAGCGGCAACTGCGGCCAGGCGCCCATGTGGACCGAGACGCCTTCCGTGTACTTGACGTTGAAGCGCTTCTCAAAGCCTTCCTTCAGTTCCTCCCGGAAGTCCGGGTGGGCGATGTCGATGAGCATCCGGGCGCGGTCGCGCATGGTCCGGTACTTCAGGTTGGCGATGCCGTATTCGGTAATGACGTATTCGACGTCGTAGCGGTTCGTCGTGACGACGGCGCCCTGGTCGAGGAACGGAACGATCTTCGAAATCTTGCCGCCGCTGGCGGTGGACGGGAAGGCGATAATCGACCGGCCGCCACGGGACAACGCGGCCGCCCGGACAAAATCGACCTGGCCGCCAACGGCGCTGATTTGCGTGGTGCCGACGGACTCGGAGCAGACCTGGCCGAGAAGATCGACCTGGACGCAGGAGTTGACGGAGACGAGGTTGTCGTTCTGGCCGGCGATGAAGGGGTTGTTGACCCACGTCGCCGGGCCCATGTAGACGGCCGGGTTGTTGTCGACATAGTCATACAGGCGGCGGGTGCCCATAAGGAAGTTGGCGATGGCCTTCCCCGGCATGAAGTTTTTCCGCTTGTGGTTGATGACGCCGGATTCGACCAGTTCGACCACGCCGTCCGAGAACATTTCCGAGTGGATGCCGAGGTCCTTTTTGTTCTTGAGGAACAGGAGGACGGCGTCCGGGATGGCGCCGATGCCGAGCTGGAGGCAGTCGCCGTCGTTAATCAGTTTGGCGCAGTTTTCGCCGATGGCTTTTTCGACATCGCTGATTTTCGGCGGCTGCAGTTCGATGATCGGCGCGTCGTGTTCGACAATGGCGGTCATCTTGGAGACGTGGACGAAGGAGTCGCCGAGGGTCCGGGGCATCTCTTTATTGACCTGGGCAATGACGGTCTTGGCGACGTTCGACGCCTTGTACGAATAGTCGACGGAGACGCCAAGGGAGCAGTAGCCGTGTTCGTCCGGCGGCGAGACGTGAATCATGGCGACGTCGAGGGGCATGGTCCGCTCGAACACGTTCGGGATCTGCGAGAAATAGGTCGGGGAGAAATCGCCGTGGCCGGCCTTGATGGTTCCCCGGGTGGAGGGTCCGACGAACAGGGAATTATGGATGAAATACGGCTCCATGCCGGGCTGGGCGTATTCCGACTTGCCCATCGGGACCATGTGGGTGATTTCCACATTCCGATAGCTTTCGCGGTTGGCTACCATCGCGTCGATCAAGTGGGTCGGCTCACCCACCGCGTGCCCGACAGACACGCGATCACCGGACTTGATCATCTTGACCGCTTCTGCGGCCGTGGTCAGGCGTTCCTTATAGATCTGTTTCCAATCCATGTGTCACTCCTACATGCCAGATGAAACGTCGTGAGGGTGATGCTGCCATCTCCCCATGACGCCGTACAAACCGCCCCAGCCATACGCGCCCCGGTGCGCGTTGCGACCCGATTAAGGAAGCCGGAACGATACGAAAATGTGCCGCCGCACACCGGCGCGGCAATGAAACAACCGCGTCGCCCGGTGCTGTCGGGATACCACCACATCGGAAAGCGGAAAAAACACCCGGCCGACCGCGCCGTTTTACCGCTCCCGAGAGGCCATTGTTCGACAATTTGGCATCGTTATAATAATAAAAGCTGGATTGTATATTGTTCGGAAAAATAATGCAACTAATTTCAGGACAATTATATCTATAATTTTATCGCTATTTAAAGTTAACGGGTTATTGAGGTTGGAACTTGAATCAATCTTTATTGAAGAGATTTTTATTTGCTGAGAGGGGGGTGGCACGGACCTTTTTGTGTTGGGGACCATTGAAAAAATGAACATCGCCTGAACAGGAAGAATCGGCTGGTATGGGCGACAGGTATGTGTTACAATGTCATACAGAGCAGGAGGGACGAAAGATGGCCAACGACGCATTGCTGCATGTACGCATCGATACTAAGACGAAAAATCGTGCCGCTAAGTTTTTCAAGCGTTACGGTTTATCCACCAGCGACGGAGTGCGACTCCTGATTGCCCAGGCACTACGCGCACAGGAATTGCCCCACGTTCCGAACGCGGAAACACGCAAAGCGCTCCGTGATGAAAACCTTCAAGAAATTACACCGGATGACCTCACTACTATGATCATGGGGGATACGTGAGGGTAATTAAATATGGAGCGAAATTCGCCCGCGACTTGAAGCGGCTGCAACGTTCTGCCGACCGGCAAATGCTCATTGATTTGCATGCAACAATTACGTTGCTGGCAAACGATGAACCTCTCCCGGAAGCTTTAAAAGACCATCCATTAAAGGGTGAATGGAGGCCGTCGCGGGACTGCCACGTTCGACCAGATCTCGTCCTTATCTATACGAAGATCCCCGGGGAACTCCACCTGCGCCGCCTCGGCAGCCACTCCGAATTATTTTAGAGGCGGTTTAACCTGCCTTCAGCCTTTCAATTCGATATACGACCTGTCAATGTCCAAGTCCGAGTGAGTTTATCTCACCATGATACCTATTACATGATCGACCAGCCTTGCAGGACAGTCTGAAAAATGCCGACGACGGCGCCGATAACGCCGCCGAGGACGGTGACCCAGCGGAGTTCGGACCGGGCCAGGGTCTGGACCAGGTCGGCTATTTGCTTGTCGTCGTAATTTTCAATTGACGTGGTGATGATGTCCCATATGCCGGCTTAGTAGGCGAAGTCGGCCAGGCGCTCCCGGAGCATGGCGCGG
>JAJBTL010000110.1:24843-25818 GCA_020860865.1 Planctomycetota bacterium
TCGTCGACAAAGCGGTCCAGGCGGCCGAGGGGCTGGCAGCGCCAGGCGGCGATCCCCTGGTCGAACTGGGAGTCGAGGAGATCCCGTGTCGATTGGGACTCGAGAATGCGGCGGGCGCGGACGGGGAGGTCGGCCACGACCGCGTCGGCGTCCGGGTCGATGCCGGCGCGGTCGAGGGATTCCCCGATCGTTTGGTGGAGGACGCTCTCCGCCAGGCCGGCCAGCTTGGCGGCGAAACTCTCAAACACCGGACGGCGCCAGAGCGCGTCCATCGCCACCCGGACGAGGCGGGCGCGGCGCTCCGGGTGGCGGATGTCGTCGTCCAGTTCCCGGGCGAAGCCTTTGGCGACGGCGGCGCGGAGGGCGTGGATAAATGTCTGGCGGCGGGCCGGGTGGTTGAACGAGGCTTCGATGCTATCCAGCAAACGGCGGCAGATGCCGTCAATATCCCGCCTGATGCCGATGACATTGACGAAAGCGCCTTTCAGATTGCCGACAACGCCTTGGCCCCGGAGTTCCGACTTGATGGCGTGCATGATGCCGTCCGAAATCGTGGCCTGGACGGACGGGCTCCGGAGGATGTTTGTCAATTCGCCGATAATGGCCGGGGCCTGGGAGACGACTATCTCCTCGGCGGCGGCGGCGAGGCCGGGGGTGAGGAGATCGCGGGCGCATTCCGCCTCTCGGATCCAGGCCTCGAGGCGGCGGTCGAGGCCACGGGCGAGGGCGTTCCGGAGCGGCTCCGAGTCTTCGAGGGATTCGACCCATTCGGCCAGGGCCGGCGGCAGGGCGTCCGGCGTCCGGAAGAGGGAACGGGGCGTCCGGTCCCGGAGCGTGCGCCAGCGGGCGGCGAGGAACGGTCGGAGGACGTGATCGGCGAAGTCGTCCTCCCGAACGCGGCGGGTGAACTCGTCGAGAACGGTCTCCTTCAGGCGGGCGGCGAGGGCGTCGGCTTCGGCCTGGTGGTTTTCCAGG
>JAJBTL010000110.1:25828-33937 GCA_020860865.1 Planctomycetota bacterium
AATCCCGGAGGGCGGCGTCGATGTTTTTTTCCATAACGGTGCCGACGGCGGGGTCGTCGATTTTCGCCTGCATCTTGTCCGGCGACAAGAGATCCGTCGAGACAAGGTGCTGGATGCGGCGGGCGATTTCGCCTTTTTTCCTGGGTAATATGTACCTGACTATCGTGATGATGGCCAGTTCGTTGGTGCCAGCGCCAAGGAGGGCAGCGATGGCGGCGTTCATGAGGTAGGCCGTGGCCGGGGGCATGGCGGATGCCTTTCCTTTTATCCTACAGTACTAAACTTCCTACCACTCCCTCAACCATTTCGTTTGTCCAATGACATTTCCGCACAGTTACCGTATCCATCATAGCCGCCTGGTGCGCTGGTTCCGATCGGCGAAGGGGCCGGAGTTGGTGCGGCAGGCGTATTCGAGTTTTTTCATGGCGAAGTACGGGTCGCACGAGACCGGGGCGCCGCTCTTCGGTTCGTAATAGAACTGGGACATGTTGTTCTTGTCCAGGTGGCGGTAGGTCGTCTCGGACAGCGGTTCGAACGATTCCGAACCGGCGCAGTACAGCATTTCGCGGCCGAGATCGCAGAAGAAATACAGGTCCATCGGCATGATGACCGGCATCAGTTCGGGCGGAACGTGGTTGAGATCGCCGAGTTCCCGGACGCAGCGGTTGATGAGTTCCATAAGGAGGACGATAAAGCCTTTCAGTTCTTCCCCGAACTCTGAGACGAAGGCGTAGCGGGGGCGAAGCTGGGTGATGAGGCGGATAAGGCCCTGGACGCCGAGGTGGTTCGGGTAAAAGCTTTCGCCGAGATTTTCCTGGTTGTCCGGCGACTTCAGTTCGTTGTCGCCGATGGACCCGAGGTGCGGGATGAAATAGTCGATTTCGCCCGGCTGGAAGCCGTACTGGCGGCCTATTTCCAGTTCCGCCACCGTGCCCGGGGTCAGTTCGGCGCCGGCCGGGAACAGGCCGGTGTCGCCGGTGAAGACGAGGTGGCGGGCCGGCGTTGTCGGCAAGGTAAAGTGCAGGCCGACGGCGTAGGTCTTTGAGAAAATTTCGTCGTGGTTGGCCGGGAGAATGCGCATCGTAATGCCGGACCCGGGAATCATGTATTCCTCGCCGGGCGCGATGACCCTGACTTCGCCGAGATGGTCCGAGGCCCGGAGGTTCAGCATGGGGGAAAACTTCTGGAAGGCGCCGAGGTTTATGTAGAGGTTGACGGCCGGGCGCGACCGGCCGGGGTTCAGCCTGGCGCTGGCGCTCGGCGACAACTGGGCCTGTTTCCGCCGCTGATAAAAAAGGGTGAGGATGGACTCGAGATCGGCGGTGTGGTCGTTATGGGCGTGGGTGATGACGATATTCTGAATATCCGCCAAGCGGCCGCCCATGGCGTTGAAGTTTTCGAGGAAGTCGAAGCCGGGATCGATAACCGTGCCGACGCCGTTCGCCGAAAGGAAATAGCCGCCGCCGACGGACCGGTCGTCCCGGTCGCCGAGGGGCAGGGTCGGGGTGAACGAGTTCCATTTGCGGGCGCCGATGAGGAACACGCGGTCTCTCGCAAAAATACTCGAGGACCCGATAAAGGCGTTGAAGCTGTTTTTGGCTTCCTCGATTTTTTTCCGGAACGAGAGGATGTCGTCCTGGAAAATCTCCCACGTCTTTTCCATCACCCTGGCGATGCTGCCGTATTCGCCGCCGGCATCCGCCACCGGCGGCGTCCGGGTACCAGTGCCGGTACCTGTGCCGGTCCGGGTGACGTGGGATTCGAGGCCAAGGCGGTTCAGCCAATAGTTCTTGCCCCGGCGGAGCGGTTCGGCCGGGTTCGGGATGGCATAGGCCTGTTCGATGGCGGCAAGGGCGGATTTTTCGCGGCCGAGTTTCGTCAGGGCGATGGCTTTTTCAAGCAGGTGGAACGGCTTCCGGGGCTCCCGCTGGGCCAGTTCGTCGTAGACGGCGATGGCGCGCCCGTAGTCCTTCGTGTCGATGAGGGTGCGGGCCTTGTTCAGCAAGGTGGCGACGTTTTCCGGACGGATGGCGAGGGCTTCGTCGTACCAGCGGATGGCGTCGTCGAAACGGCCGAGGTTGGCGGCGCTGACGCCCTTTTGCCTGAGGGCGGCGAAGTCGTTCGGGTTTTCCTGGAGTGCTTTGTCGAACCATTTGATCGCCTCGTCGTCCCGGCCGCAGCGGGAGAGGGAGACGCCGAGATTCCGCATCGCCACGGAATCGTGGGGATTCGCCTGGAGGGCGGCGTCGAGCCACATGATGGCTTCGTCGTGACGGCCGAGTTGCGACAGGGCGACGCCTTTTCGGCGGAGGGCGACGGAGTCGTCCGGGTCCTCCTGGAGGGCCTGGTCGAAAAAGGCGAGGGCGTCTTCGTCGTGGCCTTCGAGGGACAGGGCGACACCCATGGACCGGAGGAGAAACGGATCGGCCGGCGCCAGGGTGAGGGCGTGCTCGAGCCGCCGGACCTGCATCGGGATGTCTCCGGCGAGATAGTGGGCGGCGACGCCACGGAAAAACTCGTGGTAGGCCGGATCGGTCCGGGAGGCCTGGAGCGCCTCTTCAAGAAGGCGGCGGCCCTGGGTGACGGCGCCGGATTCGAAGGCTTCGTCGATACGCTGCGAATAGTCCCGGAGCGGTTGTCGGTCGGTCATGCTGGCGGTTCCTTGGTTTCGTACCGTTGATCCATGAAAAACGGGGCCGCGCGGACGGCCCCGTTTGTACTGTCATCATTTCCCCTTATTTCCCGTTCGGGAACCGCGCCTCCACCAGAGTATTCGACCGCTTGTGGCGGATATCCAGGGGATGCGGCGGGGTGTTCCAGATTTCCCTCGCGTAGTCCATAATCGTCCGGTCACTGGAGAATTTGCCGCTCCGGGCGGTGTTCAGGATGCTCTTTCGGGTCCAGGACTTTTGGTCCCGGCAGTCGGCCTGGAGCTGCTTGTGCGCTTCCGAGTACGACGGCAGGTCGGCGATGAGGAGGTAACGGTCGCCCCACTCGAGGAGGCTTTTCCGGATCGGTTCGAAAATCGGGCCTTCGCCGACGGAGAAGTGGCCGCCGAAAATGAGGTCGAGGGCGTCCCGGATTTCTTCGTTCTGCATATACATTTCGGCCGGGTTGTAATCGGCCTGGAGGGCCTTTGCTTCTTCCGCGTTCAGGCCGAAGATGTACATGTTTTCCCGGCCGACCTCTTCCATGATTTCGATGTTGGCGCCGTCCAGGGTGCCGATGGTGATACCGCCGTTCAGCATGAATTTCATGTTGCCGGTGCCGGACGCCTCGGTGCCGGCGGTGGAGATCTGCTCCGACACGTCGGTGGCGGGAATTATTTTCTCGGCCAGGCTGACCCGGTAGTTCGGAAGGAAATAGACTTTCAGCTTGTCGCCGATGGCCGGGTCGTTGTTGACGACGGCGGCGATGTTGTTAATCAGCTTGATGATAAGCTTGGCCATTTCGTAGCCCGGGGCGGCCTTGGCGCCGAAGATGAAGGTCTGCGGCGTCCATTCCATGTTCGGGTTTTTCCTGAGCCGGTTGTACAGCATGACGATGTGGATGGCGTTCATCAACTGGCGCTTGTATTCGTGGAGCCGCTTCACCTGGGTGTCGAAGATGGAGTCCGGGTTCAGGATGAAACCGCTTTCCAGCTTGACCTGTTCGATAAGGGCAAGCTTGGCCTTGCGGCGGGCGTCCCGGAAGGCGTTCTGGAAATCGTCGTCGTCGGCGAACTTCTCGAGTTGGCGGAGGTGGTCGAGGTCCATGATCCACTCGTCGCCAATACGGTTGGTAATGAGTTCGGCCAGGGGCGGATTCGACTTCAGGAGCCAGCGGCGCTGGGTGATGCCGTTCGTTTTCGAATTGAAGCGGTCCGGGTACATGGCGGCGAATTCCGGGACGACGCGGCTCTTCAGGAGTTCCGTATGGATGGCGGCGACGCCGTTCGTGGAATGGCTGCCGACGATGCAGAGGTTGGCCATCCGACCCTGTTTGGGTTCGGATTCTTCGATAAGGCTCATGTTCGACAGCTTTTCGAAATCGCCCGGGAAGGCGATGGCGACCTTCTGCATGAATTGATAGTTGATGTTGTAGATTATCTGGAGGTGCCGGGGAAGGATCTTTTCCAGCATCGGCACCGGCCACTTCTCGAGCGCTTCCGGCATGAGGGTGTGGTTGGTGTAGCCGAGGGACTTCACCGTGATTTCCCACGCCTGTTCCTGATCGAGCTCTTCCTGGTCGACGAGGAGGCGCATCAGTTCCGGCACGGCCAGGGACGGATGGGTGTCGTTCATCTGGATGGCGACGCGGTTGGGGAATTCGCTCCACGGTTCCTTGTCGTGCTTGAAGCGGCGGAGGATGTCCCAGAGGGAGCAGGCGACAAACAGGTACTGCTGTTTGAGGCGGAGTTCCTTGCCCATGTAGTGGAGGTCGTTCGGGTACAGGATCTTTGTCAGGTTTTCCGCTTCCGTCTTGGCGGCAATGGCGGAGACGTAGTCGCCCCGGTTGAAGTCTTCAAAGTCGAAGTCTTCCGTGGCGTAGCTGGACCAGAGCCGCAAGGTGTTCACGGTATTTCCGCCGTAGCCGACAATCGGCGTGTCGTAGGCCATGCCGAGAACCGGTTTGGCGTCGACCCAGCGGTAACGGACGCGGCCCTTGTCCGTGGACTGTTCAATGCGGCCTTCGAAATGGACGGGAATGCTCAGTTCCGGACGGGCGATTTCCCAGGGGTTGCCGTTCTGGAGCCAGTTGTCCGGGTGTTCGACCTGGTAGCCGTTTTCGATGGTCTGGCGGAAAATGCCGTAGTTGTAGCGGAGTCCGTAGCCCATGGCCGGGATTTGCAGGGTCGCCAGGGAATCGAGGAAGCAGGCGGCGAGGCGGCCGAGGCCGCCATTCCCGAGGCCGGCGTCGACCTCGACTTCGCGGAGTTCGTCGAAATCGACGCCAAGGCCTTCAAGGGCGTCTTCGACGGATTTCTGCATTTTGAAATTGATGACGTTGTTCCCAAGGGCGCGGCCCATGAGGAACTCGAGGGACAGGTAATAGACCCGTTTGACCCGGTCGTCGTGGTGGGCCTGCTGTGTCTCAATCCAGCGGTCGATGAGGCGGTCGCGGATGGCGCGGCTCAGGGCGATGTACCGGTTGTTTTTCGTGGAGGTGTAGCGGTCGCGGGCCAGGTCGTACTTCAACTGTTCCGCATAGTCGAGTTGGATGGATTCCGGGGTGGTGCCCTGACGGGTGCTGCTCTGGTGATCGCTTTCGGTATTCTGCATAGTAATCTCTCCGGGACAAGGACGGTCCATCTATGAATGTCGAACCTGTGCGTGGTAGGGTTGTCAAAAGCGTCCGAAACATTTCACAATACCATGTAACGTCCGCGATCACCTCAGTATATGATTCGCTGGTTGTAAACGCAAACTATTTATACCGTCCAGCCGCCGGGCCGTTCGGACGGTCGGCGTTTTTCTCTGTAAGCGGCGGCCGTTACCGTATATAATGTGGCCTTACTTGTTTAGGAGGAGAATCCGTAAAAATGACATTCCGGAAACCGTCCAGACCGCGTCGGCGCGCGGTTTTACTCTTCACCGCCCTCCTGGCCCTCGGCGCCGCCAGCGGCTGCTCGATGGGTTTTGTCAGCCTCCACCCAGGCGAGAACAGCGCCGTCTACCAGCCGCTGTTCGCCGATATTATCAGTAACTACGATGAACCGTACTGGCTCTGGGTCCGGGGCACGATAACCGGCGATCTCAACGGGAACGGCGTTGTCGACGAGGAAGTGATACTGGCGACAATCCAGAAGGGGGATGAACGGAATCCGGGCCCTATTGAAATCGCCCTCCTCGCCGCTTGTACCGTCGATGCGGACGGAAAACGCACCGCCATCGCCAGGCAACTGTTGTTCGACCGGAGCCCCATAGGCCGGGCGCCGAAGCCGGTGAACGATCTCGGCATCGTCCGGGAAGCGCCGTTCACCCGCTGCCGCGCGCAGATGGTATCGGATAAGACATCCCTCAAGGAAACGGTGGTCGTCTATTTCTGGAGCGATCCGACGCCGTCGTCGGTGTGGTACGCCGGGTTCGCCCTGGAGGACGGGAAGCTCGTGAAGAATCTGGAAACGGTTCTGTGGCAGGGGACGCCCGGGTTCCTCACCGCCAACCTCGACCGGTCCATCGACGCCAGCCCCTACGGCTACCAGCTCGTCTTCGGTGTCAGCGCCATTCCGGACGACATTTTCCGGAAAATCGGCTTGCCGTCCGAATCGCCGTTGTGGGGACACGTCTATGCCCGGAACGAACACGGCTACTACGTCCAGGCTGACAAGCGCTTCGCCAACAACTACCGCCAGCTCCAGGGACCGTGGAACCAGACCTACCTGAACGCGTCCCTAAAGGGCTTGCCGCCGGAGGAACTGGCCTGGTTCGAGTACCACCTCGGCATCCTCAACCATTACACCGGCGACGCCGGGCTGTCGCAGGCCTTCCTCCAACGGGCCAGGCGGAACGCCGCCGATCCGGTTCTCCAGAAAGCCATCGACGAGGCCTTTGTCTTCGCCACCGGCGATATTTCCGGTTCTCCGGAACAGCCGGAGGTGGTGGGGGACTGATGCCGATTCCGTTCGACATGCTCCTCGTCATGCTGTTTATCGGGTATTACGCGGAGACGCCGGTGGCGAACCCGCCGCCGGTCGGGTATGCCGTCCTCGTGAATGCCGCCGCCATGGCGCTCATGCTCGCCGCCTCGGCCTGCGTCAACCACATCGCCTCCGGGCGGTACCGGCGGCCGGGCCGGACCGCCTCGAAAAATCGCGCCCTCGCCGCCGACGCGGAACTGTTGGTCCGGCTCCTCCTCACCGTCGTCTACGCCGCCGCCATCTTCGAATCGGCATTGCCGTGGAGCCTGGCCCGCGCCCTCGGCACCGGAACGGCGCCGGATTCGGCGGCGATACTCGTGTTCGGGCTGGCGCCGTATGTTCTCCTGTTTTTCTGCGCCTGGCTCCCGATGTACGGGTTCCACCGCCTCAGTAGTTTCGGGCGCTGGACACGGCGGAGCTTTCTTGTCCACAAGGCCCGCTACAACCTCTATATGCTGGTGGCGTGGATACCGTTCGCCCTCCTGGCCGAATGGCTCGGGGAATTTCTCATCATCCTGCCGGTGCTGTTTCTCGCGGCGGCGTGGGGGTTCCCGGCGGTTCTCGCCAAGACCTGGGGCTGCACGCCGGTGACGGACAGCCGAGTCCTGGACAGCGTCCACCGGTTGGAAAAATTGTCCGGGGTGCGGTTTTCCAAAATCTACCTGTGGGAACCGGGCGGCGGCAATACCCAGAACGCGGCGGCGGTGGGGATTTTCCGGCCGTTTCGGTACCTGTTCCTGACGCCGGCCTTGGTCCGGAACATGCGGCCGGAGGAACTTGAAGCCGTCGTCCTCCATGAACTCGGGCATATCTACCACCGGCATCTTCTTTTCTACATGTTCACGTCTCTGGCCGGGATCAACCTGGCGGTCATCGCCGGAGCGCTCTTGCCGCTGTCCGGGACGACGGAGCGGTTTATCGTCACCGGGGCGTTTGTCCTGTTTTATTTCCGCTTTGTCTTTGGCTGGTTGTCCCGGAACATGGAACGGCAGGCCGATCTCTTTGCCTTCACGAAGGCGGGGAATCCGGACGATCTGGCGAATGCCCTTGAGAAACTCGGGCTCTCGGCCGGGAATATCCGGAACGCCGAATCGTGGCACCACCTTGGCATTGCCGAACGGGTCGACTTCCTCCGCCGGGCCGAACGGAACCAGGCCCTGGTGAACCGCCACAACCGGCGCGTCGCCAGGATAAAGCAACTCGGCTACGCCGCGTCCGCCGTCCTCATTGTCGGGTTGGCCTGGCTGGTGCACGGAGAAGTGTCCCGCCGGCCGCCGCCGCCTCCGGCCGTCACCGACGTGGCCCACTGGCGCCGGGTGCGGACGCTTCTCCCGGACGATCCGGTGGCGCCGCTGGCCCTGGCGTACCGCCTCGCCGGCGACGACATGCGCCTGGACGAAGCGGCCGATCTGGCGCGGCAGGCCCAGATCCTTACGGACGAGCCGGAACTGCGGAAGGCGGCGGCGAAACTTCTCGAGGAACTGAACCGG